>JAEZLU010000269.1 GCA_023415075.1 Bacillota bacterium | reverse complement strand
AGATGTCGAGGTCAAGGAGAAAGGCGGGAGTCGGTAGTTCCCATATCGTCACAACTAGCCCCCCGTTTCTTTTTCGGCTGCCTACATAGTATATGTGTATCAAGGGAAAGTTTTCCACGGCGCCGGCATTTTTCCTCCTTGTCAGCTGCGCCGTCAAAAGCAGCCCTGTCATCATTGCGTCGCCAAGAACAAAGCGCCGACCAATGGGCAGCCCGGCTGCTCGGCAGGTTTCTGTCGCCAACCTAAAACCCCCTGGCTGACGAAAGGCTATCGTCCAGGGGGCTCCGAGACGGTTTTTGATTAGTCACGCAAGTCGAAGACGGCTTTAAGCCCCGGGTGGGCGAAGGCCTGACGCCACTCGGCCAACGGCCAGATACCGCTTATCAGTGGCTCGACGTCGACCAGCCGCCGCTCCAGCAGGCGGAGGGCGGCGGCCAGAGGGCCGCAGCGGGAGCCGGTGAGACTGATCTCTTTGACCACCCAGGCGGTGGGGTCGGTGGTGGCCAGGCCGGCAAAGGTGCTTTTGAGGATAATCCGGCCGCGCGGTTTGACGAGGGCCTGGGCACCGGCAAAGCCCTCGGGGCGGCCGCTGCATTCAATGACAAGGTCGAAAGGCTGCAGGGCGGCTATTTGCTCGAGGGTGACGGTGTCGGCCCGGCCGGCCAGCAGGCGGAGTTTTTCGGGGTGTTTGCCGATGACGGTGAGCTGGCAGCCGGTGAGACTGAGCACCTGGGCTACCAGTTGGCCGAGTTTGCCGTCGCCGAGGACGGCGACCCGCTGGCTGGGAGCGACGTGGCACTGTTCAGTGACTTCAAGGGCGGCAGCCAGCGGCTCGCAGAAGACGGCCGCCAGATCGGACACCGCGGCCGGCACTTGATGAAGGTTGGCCAGCGGCAGGGTTACGTAGTCGGCAAAAACGCCGTCCTTGCCGAGGATGCCCAGCACCCGGCGACTGCCACAGTGGTTGGCCAGGCCGGCCTGGCAGCGATCGCAGGCACCGCAGCCGAGGTTGATATCGCCGACGACCCGCTGGCCAAGCCAGGCCGGATCGTCGGCCGCGGCAACAACACCGACGAATTCGTGGCCGAGGATGCCGGAGAAGCCTTTATAACCGGCCAGAATCTCCCGGTCGGTGTTGCAGAGGCCGGCGTAACGGACCCGGATGAGGGCTTCGCCGGCGGCCGGCTGGGGCTGCGGGTGGTTGTCGCGGTAGGTCAGTGTCCGATCGAAGTACAGTGAACGCATGCAGTCTCCTCTCCCCTATTTGCCACCAAGTAAGCGAACGCGGCCTTCGGCGAACCTGATTTCGGCCAGCCAGCTTGTCCGGTCCTTGGCGACACTCTGGATAAAGGCGTTATAACTGGCGGCTGCCTCGGCCTGCTGGCCCCGCTGTTCGTTTTCCAGGCCGCCGATGAGGTTTTTCAGGGCGTCCTGGCCGGCATCGAGGCTGCGGGCTTTTTGCAGGTGTTCGATAGCCTGCGGATAGTCGCCTTCGAGGGCCTGGATGAGGCCGAGGTTGCCGTAGGCCGGAGCATATTTGGCGTCGAGCCGGAGAATGGCGGTGAAGTCAGCCCGGGCGGGCTGGTAGTCGCCGGCCAGGATGTAAGCGTAGCCGCGGCTGTTCAGGTAGCTGACGTTGTCGGGGCTGAGGGCGAGGGCCCGCGAATAGTACTCGACGGCCTGGCGGTAATCCTCCTGCTCGTGGTAGAGCATGCCCATAAGGTAGACGGCCCGGTCGTCGGCGGGATTGGCTGCCAGATAGCGGTTGATATCGGCGAGGGCGCCGCGGTAGTCCTTGTCGGCCAGGTGGACTGTGCCGCGCAGGAAGTAGGCGTAGGCGTTGGCCGGGTTGCGGTCGATGGCTTCGTTGGCGGCGGCGAGGGCGGCCGGCCGTTTGTCAAGAGCCAGGCAGACGGTGGCTTCGACGGCGGCGAGGTAGCCGACCCGGAAGAGAAGATAGAGGCAGAGGATGGTCACCGTACCGGTGGTCAGCGCCTTGGTGGACGCAGTCACCGGCTCGGATTCGCCGACCGGAGCCGGTTTGAGGACCAAGGCCACGGCCACGCCACCCAGGAAACCGCCGAGGTGACACCAGTTGTCGATGTAGGGGTCGGAAAAGCCGAGGAATATCTCGAGGGCGGCCAAAGCGGCGACAAAAGTGCCGATGCCGCGGTCGCGCAGGTAGTAGCGGTCCCGGTTGCGGTAGAGGACGGCGACCAGGGCCCCCATGAGGCCGAAGACGGCCCCCGAAGCGCCGATGCTCGGGCCCGGCTGCATAGCCAGGCTGAGGAGCGAGCCGCCGACGGCGGCGGCCAGATAGATGACGCCGGTCTTCACCAGGCCGAAGGCGTGCTCGGTAGCCATACCCAGGATGTACATGAATATGGTGTTGCTGAGGAGATGGTCAAAACCGCCGTGGAGGAAGGCGGCCGAAAGCAGCCGCCACCACTCGCCGGCCAGCACTTTTTCCCGATAGAGGGCGCCGGCGGCTACAACCGAGTCGAGGCTGAGGAGGGCACCGGTGGCGATTTCCCAGAGGAAGACGGCAAAATTGACGACAATGATAAGGGCGATGAGCAGCGGGAAGTAGGATATGCCTTTCTCGAAAGGGACGCGGTTGTCCTTGGGACGCGCCGGCACAAGCATGTCGGCGGTAATGCGGATGGGCTGCTCGTCGGCCGGCGGCCGGCTGTCAGGCGTCTGTTGGTCCATTAACGTCCCTCCCCGGTGTCAAGCAATACGCCGAGCCCGAGGGCAATGCGGCGGTCGATGGTGCGGTCAGGATCCTCGCTGAGGTCGAGGGTGTAGCGGTCGAACAGGGTAAGCTTGCGGTTAAATTCGCCGACAACCCGTTCACCGTCGGCGGCGTGGAGAACGAAGTTGGTGCGGAAGAGGACGATGTCGACGATGAGGCCGGTGAGGCGGCGCAGCAGCGACAGGATTATCGAGTCCTCGGTGGCGGTCATGATGCGCCGGCCGTCGGTGTCGTCCACCAGCCAGCGCCGGCGCCAGAAGGCGGCGAGGCGGTTTTTCCGGTAGCGGGCCATAACCTGGCCGGCCTCGTCGCGGAGGGTGTAGCTGGTAAGCGGGAACTGGACGATCCGGTCCTGGGTGATGGTGAAAAGCGGGTGCTGTTTAGTGTCGTCGGTGTAGAAGTGGATGTGCCGGCGGGGGCCAACGAAGTAGCCGATTATCAGGGTTGCCAGCACGGCGTCGAATATCGGCAGCGAGGTCCTGAGCAGATAGCAGGCCATGGCGCTTACCGCGAATACCAGGAAAACCGTAAAAAGCCGGTCGCCGAATTCGGCCGGCCGCTCGACGTACAGGAGTAGCTGGCCGGCTTCGTCGCGGACGTAGTATTTGGTGTCGATGGCCAGATGCTTCTCCCGCAGCTGGAAGATGTCGCGGCCGAACAGCGAGGGCAGCTCTTTTTCCGGAGCCCGCAGTACGGCGCCGCAGGCCGGGCACTCCAGCAGCCGGCCGGCGTACTCGTCCTTGAGATTATAACTGGCGCCGCAGGCGCACTTGACAGGCAAGGCCATGGCAATCCCTCCCGGCGAAGTATGACAAGTATTTATTTGCCGCCGGCACTGACGAATCCTGTCTGGCGTCGCCGGAAAAACCAAAACCCGCTCCCTGTCCGGGAAAGCGGGCTTAATTAATCGCTAAAGGCGGCGATATGAAAGTCATATTTTGTTATAGTTCGCGCGGGGACTCGGGCGGCAAGCTGTCGAGAAAGTTCGCCAGCAGTTTGATACCGTCCGGCGTCAGGACGGACTCGGGATGGAACTGTACGCCCTCTATGGCGTATTCTTTATGCCTAAGGCCCATTATGAGGCCGTCCTGGCTGTAGGCGGTGACCTCCAGGCAGGCCGGCAGACCGGTATGGTCGACGATGAGGGAATGATAGCGGCCAGCGGTGAAAGGCTGGGGCAGCCCGGAGTACAGGCCGGTGCCGCCGTGGAAGACGGCTGAGGTCTTGCCGTGGACAGGGGCCGGTGCCCGCACGACCCGGCCGCCGAACATTTCGCCGATGGCCTGGTGGCCCAGGCAGACCCCCAGGATGGGCAGCTGGTCAGCTAACCGGCGAATAACCGCTTTGCTGATGCCGGCGTCGGCGGGACGGCCCGGCCCGGGGGAGATGACGATGGCGCTGTAGTCGCCGGCAGCAATTTTCTCCGGGCTGGTGCGGTCGTTGCGGACGACCTGCACCGGGCGGCCCAGGCTGGTGATGTACTGGTAGAGGTTGTAGGTGAAGGAATCGTAGTTGTCGATAAGGAGAATCATGGCTCGCCTCCCAGCACTTTAAACATGGCCCCCGCTTTGTGACATATCTCCTGGTATTCGGTCGCCGGCACCGAGTCAGCGACGATACCGGCCCCGCTCTGGACGGTGACTTCATCGCCGTCGATGAGGAGGGTCCGGATGGTGATGCAGGTGTCGAGATTGCCGCGAAAGTCGAAGTAGCCGACGGCGCCGCCGTAGGGGCCGCGCGGGCTTGTTTCGAGTTCGCCGATGATTTCCATGGCCCTGACCTTGGGGGCGCCGCTAAGGGTGCCGGCCGGGAAGCAGGCGGCCAGGACATCGGTCGGCCGATAACGGGGATCGAGGCGGCCGGTGACTTCGGATACCAGGTGCATGACATGGGAGTAGTTTTCGACTTCCATGAGGCGGCTGACGGTCACCGTACCCGGCCGGCTGATGCGGCCGAGGTCGTTGCGGCCCAGGTCGACAAGCATGGCGTGCTCGGCCCGCTCTTTGGGGTCGGCCAGAAGTTCGGCGGCCAGTCTGGCATCCTCGGCCGCATCCCGGCCCCGCGGGCGGGTACCGGCGATCGGGCAGGTGAATACGCTGTCGCCCTGGCGCTTGACGAGCATTTCCGGCGAAGCGCCCACCAGTCGGCGTTGGCCGAAGTTAAGGTAGAACATGTACGGCGAGGGATTGAGCCGCCTGAGGCGACGGTAGAGTTCAAAGGGGTGGGCGGTAAGCCGGCGGCGGAAAGGCCGCGACAGTACGGCCTGGAAGATGTCGCCGGCGGCAATGTATTCCTTGGCCTGGTCGACAGCCGCCATAAAGGGCGCCCGGCCCTCTTCGCCGCCAGACCCAGCCGGGGTGGCGGCCATTTCCCCGCCGGTCGGCAGCCTGGTAGGCTGGGCAAGTTTGGCGGCGAGGGCCCTCAGGCATTCGCCGGCGTCACGGTAGGCGGCGTCGGCGTCAGCGGCCCGGTCGACCCGAGCCAGATGAATGAGTTTAACCGAGTGGGTCAGGTGGTCGAAGGCGATAACCGTCCGGCAGAAGAGGAACTGGCCGAGCACCATATCGTCCGGCAGGGTGAGGCCGCGAATCCTTTCCCAGGTGACGACCGCCTCGTAGGCCAGGTAGCCGACGGCGCCGCCGCTGAAGGGCGGCAGGCCGGGAAGGCCGGGGCAGATAAACTTGTCAAGGACCTGCTGGAGGACAGTTAGCGGCGGGCCGGCCAGACGTCTGACGCCAGCGGCATCGGCGGCTTCGGTATAATCCCGCCTGGCGGTCAGCGCCAGTAAGGGATCGGCGCCGATGAAGGAGTAGCGGCCGATGGTTTTACTGGTTTCGGCGCTTTCCAGCATGAAGCCGGCGGCGTCGCCGACGATTTTGTTGTAGACCGAAACCGGCGTGTCGAGGTCGGCCGCCAGGTCGGCCCACACGGGGATGACGGTGTTCCCGGCAGCCAGCCGGCGAAATTCGCCGGCGCCGGGCGACAGTTTCATCGTTCCCTCGCGTCGAGGGCCTGTCTGAGGGATGCGACCAGGTCGCGAACGCCGGCCACGCCCTCGTTTTCCAGCCGTTCGACGACGGCGCTGCCGACAATGACGGCGTCGGCGTATTTGGCGGCCTCGCGGGCGGCGTCCGGGCTGCCGATACCGAAGCCGATGGCGATGGGTACGGTGGTAATCCGGCGGGCGGCGGCTATGACATGGGCTATCTGGCTGTAGTCGACGGTGCGGACGCCGGTGACGCCGGTGGTGGAGATGCAGTAAAGGAAGCCGGCAGCCTGGCGGCTGATGCGCTCGATACGCTCGTCCGAGCTGGTAGGGCCGATAAAGCTGATGAGGTCGACCCCTTGCCGCCGGCTCTCTTCTTCGAGCAGGGCGGCTTCTTCGGGCGGCAGGTCGGGAACGATGACGCCGTCGGCGCCGATGGCGGCGCAGGCGGCAAGGAACCGCTCTGGGCCGTAGCTGAGGATGGTGTTGACATAGGTCATCAGTGCCAGCGGCGCCTCGCTTTCGGCCCGGAGCTGCTGCACCAGCCCGAAAACGTCGGCGGTTTTCAGACCGCCTTTAAGGGCGGCGACGGCCGCCTTCTGGATAACCGGGCCGTCGGCGATGGGGTCGGAAAAAGGGATGCCGAGTTCGACAAGGTCGGCGCCGGCTTCGAACGCCGCCAGGGCGGCCGCCCGGGTGGTGGCCAGGTCGGGGTAGCCGGCGGTCAGGTAGACGATAAGGCCTTTGCGGCCGGCGGCCCGCTGTGCTTTCAGTGTTTGTTCCAGTCTGCTCATTTCAATCCCTCCAGCGCTTTTGCTACAGTGTTGACATCCTTGTCGCCCCGCCCGGACAGGCAGACGATCACTGCTTCACCCGGACGGGTCCGCGGCATGAGGTCCTCGAGGTAGGCCAGGGCGTGAGCGCTCTCCAGGGCCGGAATGATGCCCTCGACCCGGGTAAGACGCTGGAGGGCGGCAAGAGCGGCGTCATCGGTGACGGCAACATATTCGGCCAGGCCGCTGTCCTTGGCGCAAGCGTGCTCGGGGCCGACGCCGGGGTAGTCGAGGCCGGCGGAGATGGAGTGGGCCGGAATGACCTGGCCGTCGTCGTCCTGCAGCAGGTAGCTGAGGGCGCCATGGAGGACGCCGGGACGGCCTTTGGTGAGGGAGGCGGCGTGTTTGCCGGTGTCCAGGCCTTCGCCGGCCGCTTCAACACCGATCTTGGCGACCGAGTTGTCGGCGAAGAAGGGGTGGAATATGCCCATGGCGTTGCTGCCGCCGCCTATGCAGGCGACAATGTATTTGAGGTTGAGGCCGAGGGCAGCGGCCTGCTCTTTGGACTCGCGGCCGATGACCGACTGGAAGTCGCGGACCAGCATGGGGTAGGGATGGGGACCGACGACCGAGCCGATAATGTAGTGGGTGTCGCGGACGTTGGTGACCCAGTAGCGGATGGCTTCGCTGGTGGCGTCCTTCAGGGTGCCGCTGCCGCTGGTGACCGGCACGACTTCGGTGCCGAGCAGGCGCATGCGAAATACGTTGAGTTCCTGGCGCTCCATGTCCTCGACACCCATGAATACCCGGCAGGCCAGGCCAAAGAGGGCGGCGACGGTGGCGCAGGCCACGCCGTGCTGGCCGGCCCCGGTCTCGGCGACTATCCGCTTTTTGCCCATGCGGCGGG
>JAEZLU010000200.1 GCA_023415075.1 Bacillota bacterium | reverse complement strand
CGCAGATATTGATAGCCTTTGATATGGGCGGGAATGCCGATCTCGCGGATGATGTTGGTCACTTCGACGTCCAGCGGGCGGGCTTTGATCGACTGGGTGGCGGCTGGCCGCTGGGTCGTGATGTTGTTAGCCAACTGCCGGACCCGGCTCACCAGCACGTCCATGTTGAAAGGTTTAAGAATATAGTAGTCCGCACCGAGTTCTACGACCCGCTGGGTGATGTTCTCCTGGCCGAGCGCGGTCAGCATGATGACTTTCGGCCGCCGGCCGCCCATTGTGCTGATGCGTTCCAACACCCCGATCCCGTCAAGGTGGGGCATGATTATGTCTAAAATAACAACATCGGGCTTTTTCTCATCGATTATGGTTAGGACCTCTTCCCCGTTATAAGCGACTCCGACCAAATTGATATCCGGCTGCTGGCTCAGACACTCCTGCATGATATCGGCAAAATCGCGGTTGTCGTCAGCAATTGCCACCTTGATCGCTTCTCTTGTCATCCGAAATCCTCCCTGCCCAGTTTTATGGAAATATATTTCGACATTTCCGCGGCATATCCTTCCTTGCCTGGAAAAAAAATCCAATTATTTTCATTAATTTTTTGTACAAAATCGGCCAGAAAACGAAAATAGTTTTCTGGCCGTTTGTTTTTCCTTTTTAGGGACAAGGCCGCTCTCCATCAACATCCAGTCCAGAAAGCAGCCATACCCCCTGGTGGGATCGTGTACAAACACATGGGTGATGGCGCCGACGAGTTTGCCGTTTTGGAGGATGGGGCTGCCGCTCATGCCCTGGACAATGCCGCCCGTTTTTTCCAGCAACCGCGGATCGGTGACCCTGACAACCAGACCTTTGCCTTCAGGGGTTTCCTGGAGATTGATTTTTTGAATTTCGATGGCGAAGCGTTCGATTTGCTGGCCATCGACCACTGTCAACATTTCGGCCGGACCAAGCTGGACCTGACTCATTGATGCGACCGGTATGGCCTCATTGTACAGTGTTAACGGCAAAGGCGTCAAGAGTTGTCCATAAATGCCAAACTGACTGTTCTTGGCGATATTGCCGAGAACCTGGTCTTCTTCGATGAAAACACCGATTTTTTCGCCGGGATGGCCGCGGCGGCCGTGCTGGATGCCGGATACGGTGGCCAGGACGATCCGCCCCTGGTCGCAGTCGATCGGCTGGTTGGTGTCGCTGTCGGTTATTATATGACCGAGGGCGCCGTAAGTGCTTGAGTGCGGTTCGAGGAAGGTGAGCGTACCGACGCCGGCGGCGCTGTCGCGGATGAACAGGCCGATGCGGTAACGTTTGGTGTCCTGGCAATAGAGCGGTGTCAGCGAGATGTTGAGCCGGCTTTCGCCCCGCTTGATAAGGATATCCAGCCGCCGGTTTTCCCGGCCGCTGCTGTCGATTATTTCGGCCACCTGGGCGTCGCTCTGGGCCGGTATGCCGTTAATGCTCAGCAGGACGTCGCCAAGCGTTATGCCGGCCTCCTTGGCCGGGCTTACCGACTGGCCACCCGGAACGGCTACCGGTGAATGGCCGACGACGATCACCCCCTGGGAATGGAGGACCACGCCGATGGAGTGGCCGCCGGGAACAAGCTGCAGCGGCGGCAGGACATCGACCTCCACCGTCTTAAGCGGCAGAATGCCTAGCAGGCGAAACTCCATCACCGCCCGCCCGAGGCGCAGCGGCTCAAGGGAAACCGGCCGGGTAAAGCCGCTGGCCAGTGCGCTGAGGCGGACCGGCTGGTCCTGGTCGACGGTTACCGTCCAGGGAAAATCGACGGTGAACAAGGCAGTCTCGCCCTCGATCACCCTGAGGTGCGGCGGCAGCTGGTATACGCTCAGGAATTGCGGTGACAGACAGAAAGCGACGATTAGGCTGGCGAGCAAAATGCCGAGGCATGAACGCCGACTGATGCCAGACATATTCCGTCATCACCCCGAATAGTGTTTTTTAGTGCGGCCACCTTTTACCCACAAGTAAATTTGCCCGCATTTTTTCGGGATTATTCCGGAATATGTAGCATATATTGACTTGGAACCTCAAATACGTTCTTTATATCAAAAAAAGAAGCGCAAGCTCATGCTTGCGCTTCTTTTTTCCATTTTTCTTTGTTGGACTTCGCCGCGACGATCATTTCGGCGGCGTTGTCGCGGGCGGCTTTGCCGGCGTTGTCGCCGGCGATCATCCGGGTCACTTCCGTTAATTGCTCCTCGGGATCGAGGATTTTTATCACCGTAGTCGTCCGCTCGCCGGCGACCTTTTTTTCCACAATCAGATGATGGTCGGCCATAGCGGCGATCTGGGCCAGATGGGTTATACACAGCACCTGCTTGGCGCAGGCAACCATGGCTACTTTCTCGGCCACCATCTGGGCCGTCTGGCCGCCGATACCGGCGTCGATTTCGTCAAAGATCATCGTGCCGACACTGGCGCGGCCGGCCGTCACCGTCTTTATCGCCAGCGCCAGGCGGGAAAGTTCGCCACCGGAGGCCACTTTGGCCACCGTTTTGGCTTCCTCGCCGGGATTGGCCGAGAAAAGAACATTTACTTCATTAATTCCGTTGGCGGTAAAACGCGGCAATCGCCGGACCTCGATAACCAGCCTGGCTTTCGGCATCGCCAGGTTGGCCAGATGGCCGCATACCTTTTCCGCCAGGTCGGCCGCCGCCCGCTGCCTGAGGTCGTCGAGCTCGTCGGCGACCGCGGCCATTTCTTTTTCCACCGCGGCCCGCTGCTTGGTCAGGTCGGCGATGCGTTCTTCGTAGTTGTTTATTTCCGCCAGTTCGGCCACCGCCTGCTGGTGGTAAGCCAGCACCTCGGCAACCGTCGTCCCGTATTTTTTCTTCAACTTGTGGATGGTATCCATCCGGTCCTGCAGTTTGGCCAGCCTGGCGGGGTTGAATTCAAGGTTTTCGCAGTAATCCCGCAGTTCGGTGGCGGCGTCCTCCAGTTGGTAGATAGCCTCGGTAACGGCCGCCAGTTTTAGCTCGAGGCTGGGGTCGAAGCGGGCGGCTGTTTCCAGTTCCCGGCGGCTTTCGCCGAGGGCGGCCAGCGCTCCCGCCTGCCCTTTGGCGCCTTCGTTCAGCAGGGCGTAAGCCCGGGTGGCGGCACTCATTATTTTTTCGGCGTTGCCGAGGACGCGGATATCTTGCTCGAGTTCTTCTTCCTCGTCGGCTTTGAGGCCGGCGGCGGCTATCTCCTGGGTCTGCCAGGCCAGCATGTCGAGGCGTTGGGCCCGCTGACGGGAATCGGTCTCGCTACGGGCCAGGGCGGTGCCCAGGTCGCTCCAACGGGCGAACAGCCGGCGATAGTTTTCGAGTTTTTCCCTGATGGCCGGCAGATGGGCGTCAACCAGCGACAGATGAGTCTCGCTGCGCAGCAAGGCCTGGTGTTCGTGCTGGCCGTGCATGTCCACTAGTTCGTCGCCGATCTGACGGAGCATGCCCTGGGTAACGTGACAGCCGTTAACCAGGATGACGCTCTTGCCCTGGCGGGAAAGCTGGCGGCTGATGATGA
>JAEZLU010000191.1 GCA_023415075.1 Bacillota bacterium | reverse complement strand
TGCTGCACAGCCCAGAATCTTTTTTACCGCCGCTGGGAAGCCGGCATACCGGTATCGCCGGCCTGCAACGCCGACTGCCTGGGCTGCATTTCCCTCCAGCCGGCGGAGTGCTGCCCGTCGCCCCAGAACCGCATCGCGTTTGCGCCGACGGCGGCCGAGGTGGCCGCGGTCGGCCTTTATCACCTGAGCCAGGCGCCGGAGGCAATTGTCAGCTTCGGCCAGGGCTGCGAGGGCGAACCGGCCCTGGCGGCCGCCACTATTGCCGAAGCTATCGGCCTGATGCGGGCCGGCACGAGGCGGGGGCTTATCAACATCAACACTAACGCCGGCTACACCGAGGGCATCCGTGAGGTGGTCGATGCCGGCCTCGACAGTATGCGGGTGAGCGTGGTCAGCGCCCGGCCGGCGGTACATAAGGCCTATTACCGCAGCAATTATTCGCTCGACGAGGTACGGGCGTCGATTGCCGCCGCCAAAGCGAAGGGCGTGCCGGTATCGCTCAATATGCTGTTCATGCCCGGTCTGAACGACCGGCCGGAGGAGGCGGCAGCCTGGGAGGAATTCATCGCCGCCACCGCTGTCGATATGATCCAGCTGCGCAATCTCAACATCGATCCCGAGCTGCTCTGGCGGACGTTGCCGCCGGAAGCGGAGCCGCCAATCGGCGTGAAGGCGTTTATCGGCCGGCTTACTGAGCGGTTTCCGGCGTTGAAGCTTGGCAGCTTCAGCCACTACATAAAAACAGACCGTTGATAAAGCCCCATCTGCGGTGTTGGGACGAGGCTTGCTGGCTAGCGTACGTTCCGAGTACGCGGCGCGGCGCAAGCCTCGCCCGGCCTAGCATCTGGGGCTTTCTGAACGGCCTGGGGCTAGATATTATTTCAACGAGGTGAGGACGGTGGCCGAGATAACAGTCGTCGCTCCCCAGCAAGAGACGGCCGAACTGGTGCGCGAGCTGGGCTGGGGCCCGCCGGCGGTGGCGATAGTTAACGCCCGCCTGGCCGAGGGCGTGGAGGTGGCCCGCAAGGCGGTGGCCGACGGCACCAGGGTGCTGGTCAGCCGTGGTCTGACCTACCGGATGATCGCCGATGCCTTGCCGAATATCCCGGCGGTCGAACTGCGGTTCAGCGGCTACGATATTCTGCGGGCTTACCTCAGGGCGGCGGCGGCCGGTGGCCGTCCGGGGGTCGTCGGCGGCCCGGAGGTCGTCGAGGGCTTTGCCAGCATCGAGGAAATTCTCGGCCAGGGTGGCCAGACGATCGTCATCGAGGTCGACGACGGCCGCGAGTACGCCGGCGGCGTCCGCGAGGCCGCCCGCCAGGGGGCTACCTGCATCATCGGCAATCAGGCCGTCGTTCAGGAAGCGGTTCTTCTCGGCCTCGAGGGCATCCTCGTCCAGTCGGGGCGCGAGGCGGTAAAGGCGGCGATGGTCGGCGCCCAGGCCGTGCTCGACCGGCTGCGGCTGCAGGAGGTCAACACCCGTCAGCTCGACACAATCATCAACACCGTCGATTACGGCATCCTGGCCATCGACACCCACGGCGGCATCACCGGCATCAACGCCGAGGCCAGCCGCCTGCTGCACCAGGACGAGGCCGGCGAGGCCCGCCAGGCGGCTTTCGTCGAGGCTATGCTCGGCCGCATCGGCGAGAACGAGAAACGGATCGGCGTGGTCGAACGGCTCGGGCCGAACACCGAGGTGGTGGTCAACTACCTGCCGATAGTCACCGACGGCGCGGTCAGCGGCGTGGTAGCCACCCTGCAGGAACTGGACAAGTTTCAGGATATCGAGCAGAAAACCCGTCAGGAACTGGCCCGCCGTGGCCGCCTGGCCAAGCATAAATTTGCCGATATCCGCTCGGCCGCTCCAGTTATGCAGCGGGTGATCGCCGACGCCGTCCGCCTGGCCCACTATGACGCAACTTTGCTCATTCTCGGCGAGACCGGCGTGGGCAAGGAGTACTTCGCCCACGCCATCCACAACGCCAGCCGCCGCAAGAACGGACCCTTCGTGGCCGTCAACTGTGCCTCGATACCGGAGAATATTCTCGAAAGCGAGCTTTTCGGCTATACTGAGGGCGCTTTCACCGGCGCCAAGCGGGGCGGTAAGGTCGGCCTGTTCGAGCAGGCTCACGGCGGCACCATCTTCCTTGACGAAGTCGGCGAGATGACCGAGCAGTGTCAGGTGCGAGTGCTGCGCGTCCTGCAGGAGCACGAGGTCTACCGCCTGGGCGATGACCGGACGCTGCCGGTCGATATCCGGGTTATCGCCGCCACCAACCGCAATCTGTGGACAATGGTCCGGGAGAAGAAGTTCCGCGAGGACCTTTATTACCGCCTGGAGGTGCTGACGATCGAGGTGCCGCCGTTGCGCGAGCGCAAGGCCGATATCGCCATGTTCGTCAGTCAGTTCATCCAGCAGTTCAACCGCCAGTACCGTACCGCCGTAACCGGCATCACGGCCGAGGGGCTGGAGCTTCTGCGGCAGTACGATTGGCCGGGCAATATCCGCGAGCTGCAGAACATGGTCGGCCGCCTGGTGGCCCTGGCTGCGGCGGCGACGATAACGGCCGAGGAGGTCGGTCGCTGTCTGAAAAACCGTCTGCCGGCCGAGGGGCCGCCCGAGCCCGGCCTGCGGGCCGCCGAGAGGGCTGCCATCCAGTCGGCGCTGGCTACAACCGGCGGCAACCGGCAGCAGGCGGCCGAGCTTTTAGGCGTCTGCCGGGCGACTTTGTGGCGCAAATTGAAACAAGAGAAGTGACTGCGGCCGCTGGCCGCGTCGACCCCGCCGTTAGGCGGGGTCTTTTTTGGTTTGTATTTGGGAGGTGCCTGGGAAGGGTGTTTCATTGATTAAACATTTCTGTTGCAAAATTAAACGGGTGGTGCCCGCGGTCCCAATTTGCCGGAAATGGCGATGGGCCCGCGCGGCCGCGTAATTATTGACTGAAAATTTTTATATTATCCTCGTTTTCAGATTTACCGCCGCTGGCATATTTTTTGCTTATATGTTTGCTAAAAGGAGGCGAGTTGTATGGCAAAGAGTTTACCTGTTGTGCCGACAGCCAAGCCCGGCAGCATGGTGGAAGCCCCGGCGGGCATTGCCTGGCGCGAACAGCATCCGATTATCGGCAACAAGTGCAACGGTTGCCTGGAGTGCACCCTGTTCTGTCCGGAGGGGGCGCTTAGCGTGCAGGAGGGCCGGCCGGCCGTCAAGCAGGAGTGGTGCAACGGCTGCGGCACCTGCGCGGTCGAGTGCCGCCAGGAGGCGATCGTCATGGTCCGCGAGTACCAGGGGCCAGCGGGCGTATTTCCGCTCAAGGAGGGGAAGGCATGAGTCTGACTTTGCTCACAGGCAGCGAGGCTGCGGCTTACGCCGCCAAACTCGCCCGCATCGAGGTTTTGTCCTATTATCCGATTACGCCCGCCTTCCCGGCGATGGAACGGCTCAGCAAGTTCATCGAAGACGGCGAGCTCAGCACCCGCTTCGTGCGGGTCGAATGCGACCACAGCGCCCTGGCCGCCGCCCTCGGGGCCGCTCTGGCCGGTAGCCGGGCTTTCACGGTCACCAATTCCCAGGGGCTATTATATATGACCGAGGTGGTATACCACGCCGCCGGCCTGCGGCAGCCGGTGGTCATGGCGGTGGCCAACCGGGCCCTGTCTGCGCCCCACAGCCGTTTCCCCGAGCACGGCGACGCCATCTCCCAGGACGCCAGCGGCTGGCTCCAGCTGTTCTGCGAAAACAACCAGGAGGTGCTCGACACGACCATCCAGGCCTTCAAGGTGGCCGAGACCTGCCGTCTGCCGGTGATGGTGAACTACGAAGGCTACATCCAGTCTCACACCCAGGAAGAGGTCACGGTACCCGACCAGGCCAAGGTGGACGTTTTCCTGCCGTTTCGCCGGGTGGCGACCCTCGACATCCTGAACCCCCAGGGCGTCAACACGGTCAGCAGCCCGGAGTTCTACATGGATTACAAGCTGCAGCAAAATGAGGCGATGAACCAGGCGCTCACTGTCATTTCCCAGGTGGCCGGCGACTTCGCCAAGGCCTTCGGCCGCGACTGGCAGGGGCTGATTGAAGGCTACCGGCTGGAGGGAGCTGAGCAGGTTGTCGTGACCATGGGGTCGGCGGTCGGCGACGCCCGGCTGGTGGTGGACGAACTGCAGGCCGAAGGCCAGAAGGTCGGCCTTGTGAAGGTGCGGTCGTTCCGTCCCTTCCCGACCGCCGCCCTGCGCGAGCTGCTGGCCGGGGCCAAACTGGTGACGGTTATCGACAAGAGCATTATTTTCGGCGCCGGCGGCGCCTTGGCCAGCGAACTCAAGGCGGCCCTGTACGGCTACCGGGATATTCCGGTGAGAAGCTATATCGCCGGCCTGGGCGGCCGCGACGTCGGCCCGCGGGAAATCCGCCAGATGGTCGAGCTTTCGCGGACCGCCGGCCAGGCGGCCGGCAGCGAATGGTTCGGAGTATAAGGAGGGGGAGCTTGTGACGCTGAACATTAAGGATTTACCGCAAGAGGACCTGTTCGGGCCAGGCAACGCCGGCTGCCGCGGCTGCGGGGCGGCGATCGCCGGCCGCCAGGCGATGAAGGCCCTGGGCTCGCGGACGATTGTGACAATTCCGGCTTCCTGCATGGCCACCCTGAGCGGCAGCAACCAGCGGACGGCCTGGAAGGTACCGTTCTACCACACGCTGTTCGAGATAGCGCCGGCGATTTCCGCCGGTATTCGGGCGTCGCTCGACGCCCAGGGGATAGTTGACGTCAACGTGGTGTCGTGGGCCGGCGACGCCGGCACGGCCGATATCGGCTTCCAGTCGCTGTCGGGGGCGGCCGAGCGGGACGACAAAATAATCCATGTGTGCTACGACAACGAGATGTATATGAACACCGGCGGCCAGACCGGCAGCCAGACGCCGCTGTACGCGATAACCAGCAACCAGCAGCGCGGTAAGAAGACGCACAAGAAAGATATGCTGGCGATTATGGCGGCCCACGGGGCCGGCTATGTGGCCAGCGCCGCCATTTCCCACCCGCTCGATCTTATCGGGAAGTTCAAAAAGGCGGCGGCTCGCCCGGGCTTTGCCTATATCCACATCCTGGCCCCCTGTCACCGCGGCTGGGGCATCGGCGCCGACCAGTCGGTGGCCACGGCCAGGCGGGCGGTGGAGTGCGGCCTGTGGGAACTGTACGAGGTCGAGGACGGACAGCGGCGGCGGACTTACCAGCCGGCGTTCATCCCGGTGGCCGACTACCTGTTGCTGCAGGGACGCTTCAAGAATCTGGCTGATGATCAGGTCGGCGAGCTGCAGGCGCTTGTCGACAAACACTACGGCCGCGGGGAGGCGAAGTAGATGCGGGAGATTCGGATGCACGGCCGCTTCGGCCAGCCTGTGGGCAAACTGGCGGCTGCGGTTGCCAAGCATGCCTTGGAGCAGGGCAAGCATGTCCAGGTTTTCAATTCATTCGCCGCTTTCCGGCCCGGCGGGCCGACCTTCGCGGTGGTGCGCCTGGACGACGGGCCCATCCGCCGGCGCTCGGTGAGCAATGCCACCGCCGATGTCGTCATCGTTCTTGACAACAGCCTGTTTGCCGCGACTGATGTCACCAAGGGCCTGCGGGCCGGCGGCACGGTAATGGCCCTGGGGGTCGACGGCAGCGTGCTCGGTGGCAGGGCCGGCGACTTCGCCTTCGTGGCCCTCGACGGCTATATCCGCGGCCGGGGCCTGAGCGAGATCGAGCAGGGAATCATAAACAGCCTGGCGAGCCAACAGGTTTATTAACGCAGGCAAGGGAGGTGTCGACAAGCTTTCGCAAGACAAAATCAATCTGAATTAAGAGGAGGCGTGTAAAAGTGGACGTAGCGGTACTGTCTCTCATCGCGCTGGTCATCGCACTCATCATAAGCTGCCTGTCGCCGAAGAACATCGGCGTCCTGGCCATCGGCCTGGCGTTCATCGTCGGCGGGCTGATCGCCAAGCTGGCGCCGGCGAAAATCATCAGCGGGTTTCCCCTCAGCCTGTTCATGACGCTGGCCGGGGTGACCTATTTGTTCGGCATCGCCCAGGTCAACGGGACGATCGACAAGATCACCAAGTATTCGGTCAAGGCGGTGCGCGGCAACGTCGCCCTGCTGCCGATTGTCCTGTTTTTCGTGGCCTTCGGCCTGTCGGCCATCGGCCCGGGCCATATCGCGATAATCGCCCTGATGGCGCCGGCGGCGATGATCCTGGCCGAGGAGGTGGGAATCTCGCCCTTCCTGATGGCCCTGATGGTCGGTAACGGCGGCCAGGCCGGCGCGGTGTCGCCCATCGCCCCCACCGGGGTTATCGCCAATAGTCTTTCGGCCAAGGTCGGTTACACCGGCATCGCTTTCCCCTTGTTTTTCAACACCTTTCTCGGTCATTTCGCCGTGGCCGTGCTGGCCTACGTGCTGTTCGGCGGCCTGAAGCTCTGGAAGCGGCAGTCCGCAGAGACGACAGCCGCCGTGAAAGCCATTCTCGACGTTCCGGTAGACGCCTTCAGCCGTCCGCAGCTGATGACGATCGCCGGCATTGCCGTCCTGATGGTGGCCGCCCTCGGCTTCAAGTTCGATGTCGGCCTGAGCGCCTTTACGATCGGCGCAATCCTCACCCTTTTAAACGCCGCCGACGAGAACAAGGCCATCAAGGCCATGCCCTGGAACACCATCCTGATGGTCTGCGGCGTCACCGTCCTCATCGGCCTGATGCAGAGCGTCGGCGGCATGAAGCTGTTTTCGAGCATTATGGCCCAGTTTTCCACTCCCTACACGGCCACGCTGGTGGTCGGCTTCGTGGCGGCGATCATATCGGTTTACGCCAGTACGTCGGGCGTCATCCTGCCGGCCTTCATCCCGCTGGTGCCCGACCTGGTGGCCAAGATGGGCGGCGGTGACGGCCTGGCCATCATTTACAGCATCTGCGTCGCCGGTCACCTGGTTGACGTCAGTCCGCTGTCAACGACCGGCGCGCTCCTGATCGGCGCGGCCGGACCGAAGGCTGACAAGCAGAAGCTTTTCCGCAGCATGCTGGCCTGGGGCTTCGCGATGTCGGTGGTCGGTTCGGTGCTCAGCTGGCTGTTCTTCACGGTGCTGAAAATCTGATGGCGGCCGGCCGGATGTTTGCCAGAGCGCTTATCGGGGCAAGCTTGCTGACAGTGATGTCGGCCGTAGCCGGTTACGGCCAAAAACCGGCGGCGATCGAAAATACGGGAGGGAAACAGGTGGTTATAGAAGCATGGCACGCCGATTCGTTGGCCGGCCCGCTGAGCGAGCTCAAGAAGGCGTTCGAGGCCAAGAATCCGGCAGTCAATGTAAATCTCACCTCAGGACGCTCCAAGGAGCTGGCTGAGCGGATCTTGAAGGGCGAGACCTGCGACGTGTTCGTGCCGTCCGACCCGGCGGTGGTCAAGGACATGTTCGCCAAGAAGGTCGGCGATAAGGCGGCCGCGTCCTGGTACATCACCTTTTCGGCCAACGAACTTGTGGTCATCACCCCCAAGGGCAATCCCGCCGGCATCAAGCAGATGACCGATCTCGACAAGGCCGGGAGCAGGCTGGCCAGGGTGACCGGCGAAAAGGATATGGCCACCTACCGGACGCTGGAGTTCATCAAAAAAGCAACGGCGTCCGAGGGTAAGGCCGAGCTCGGGGCCAAGCTGATCGACGGCACCCAGGTCAAGGTCGGCACCATCCCCGAGGCCGTGCAGGCCGTCAAGGACGGCAAGGCCGACGCCGGCGTCGTCTACCTGTCGGCGGCGGTGGCGGCCGGCGAAGCGGTGGCTATTGTCCGCTTCCCGCCGACCGTCAACCTGAGCGAAGCCATCCGCAACGTCGTCACCGTGCCGGCCACCGCTAAAGACGCGGCGACGGCCGCCGACTTCGTGAAGTTCATGCTGTCCGAGGGCGGCCAGGCCATCCTGAAGAAGGCCGGTCAGCCGCCGGTGGTGCCGCCGCTCAAGGAAGGCAACGTGCCGCCAGCGGTGATGTAAGGTAATAACAGGACTGAAAATTGGCGCCAGCTTGGCTGGCGCCAATTTTTTCCGGCCGCCGAAAAATGGAAGAGGTTGTAAGCCGGATATGACGAATAAATATAACGGATTCTACCTGAATGTTACATTTCAGGAATGCAATGGAGGTAAAGAGATGAAAAAAATCGTCATATTGGTCACTGTTGCCATCATGGCCGTCAGCCTCGTTCTCGCGGGCTGCGGCGGCAGCCAGGACGCCGCCAAGGCGCCGCCGGCGCCGAAAGAGGAGTCGGTGGCCGACCTTTTTGCCAAAGGTAAGAATGTCCCCGGGATGACTTATGACTATGTCATGTCCGCCAAAGAGATGAAGATGGAAGGTAAGATGGCGGTGGCCGGCAAGAAGGCCCGGACCGAGATGACGTCCCAAAACCAGAAGCTGGTATCGATCGTCGACGGCGACGCCAATGTTACCTATTCTTATATACCTGAGCAGAAGACGGCGATGAAGATGACCTTCGACCCGTCCAAGGCCGCGAAAACGCCCGACAGCTTTACCCAGGCGGCTGACGCCCTCAAGTACAAAATAGTGGAGACGACCACCACCTACGAGGGCGTCAAGTGCAAGGTGCTGCTGATGCAGGACGCCGATAAGAAGACCGAGACCAAGATCTGGGTGCGCGAGGACTACGGCCTGCCGATGCGGGTCGAGGTATCCGTGGACGGCGACAAGATGGTTATCGAGTACAAAAACCTGAAGGTCGGGCCGGTGCCACCGGAGACCTTCAAGCTGCCGGAAGGCACGCGCATCGTCGATATGGACGATATGATAAAGAATCTGCCGAAGAAGCCCTAACTAATGATTGTCAAGGCCGCTCGCTGCCGCAGGGCAGGGGCGGCTTTTTCGGTCGAACAGTATAAAGTTATTCTGTTCGAGTGCAACCAGCGGCTCGCGCTGTCGCAAGCTCGGCGCAAGCCGGGTTTTCTAACGGCGGCTAAACAGCGGCGGTTCAAGAAAAACTACCGCTAGGGCGCCAAAACACGATAAGCGGTCGCCGCGGGAGGACAACATGGAAACACACGAACGGGCCGATATGATCGCCAATCTGGTGGAAAAGTACAAGCAGGGAGGGCAACTCGAGCAAATAAAGCGGGAGGCCAAGGCAGTGTTTGCCTTCGCCCGGCCGGCGGACATCGCCGCCGCCGAGAGGGAGCTGGGCGAGCGGGGCCTGGGGTCGGCCGACCTCGGCGAGGTCCACCGCCTCCACCTCGACAATCTGCGGTTCGAGCTCGAGGGGCTGCGGGCGGCGGTTGAGCCGTGGCACCCGCTCAGGACGATGGTCGAGGAGCATGAGGAGATCCTGCGGAACCTCGAACGCCTGGAAGCGCTGACCGGCCGGGTGCGGCAGGACGGCAGCCTGGAGGCCGGCGTGGACCGGGAATTGGCCGAGGTGGCGGCCAACCTGCTGGCGGCTGAGCCCCACCATGCCCGCGAGGAGGCAGTGATTTTCCCCGAGCTGGCCAGACGGGGCCTCGACCAGGCGATTGCCGCCATGGAGAGCGAGCACGAGGAGCTGCGGGCCAAGAAGCGTGAACTGCAGGCGCTGGCCGGGCAGGCGGCGGCGATGCCTTTCGCCGAATTCCGGCGCACTTTGGGTGAGCTTGCCGAATTCATCGTCTTTAACCTCGGCGACCACATATACAAGGAAAACCATATCATTTATCCGGCGGCGCTGCGGCTGGTGGGCGACAAAGAGCTGTGGCCGCAGCTGAAAAAACGCTGCGACGAAATCGGCTACTGCCGCTTCCGGCCCTTGCATTAGCACGGCCGGCGGCCACGGAAACATTTTTTGTAGAAAGGTTTGCGCCGCCGCCTGGCTTGTGCTATAATAATTTAGCGTGACAGCTAATGCAGTAAAAGCGAGGTGCGAGATTCATGAAAGAGAAAATTCACCCGAAGTATGGCGAGGCGACTGTGACCTGCAGTTGCGGCAGCAGCTTCGTTACCGGTTCGGTTAAGAAGGATCTGCGAGTTGACGTGTGCTCCAAGTGCCATCCGTTCTTTACCGGCCATCAGCGCGCCGCGGCGGCCAAGGGCCGTATCGAGAAGTTCAACAAGCGCTACGGTCAAGAAGGCTAGGACACAACAGAGGAGTTCCCTAACTGGCAGAGCGGCTTTTGCTCTGCCTTATTTGTAATTGGGTTCCTAATAGAGAGGAGAATAACCGTGAAAGCTAAACCGAGTATCGGCGGCCAGGCGGTTATCGAGGGCGTAATGATGCGCGGACCCGGCCACATCGCTACGGCGGTGCGGGAACCGTCCGGCACCATCACGGTCAAGAAGGAACCGCTTGTGACGATATCCGATCGCTTCCCGATTCTCAAGAAACCGATGCTGCGGGGCGTGGTCGCCCTGGCTGAGGCCCTGGTTTACGGCCTCAAGGCGCTTTCCTTCTCAGCCCAGGCCTCTGGCGAGGAGGGCGAGGAACTTTCGGCCAAGGAAATCGGGGTAACGATGGTGGTGGCCTTCGGTCTGGCGGTCCTGCTGTTCATAATCATCCCGACCTATGCCGCCAAGTTCATCCACGATACCGTAACCGACCCGATGGTTCTCAACCTGTTTGAGGGCCTCCTCAGGCTGGCGATTTTCTTCGCCTATGTCATCGGCATCTCGGTGATGAAGGACATCCGGCGGGTTTTCATGTACCACGGGGCCGAGCACAAGACCATTCACGCTTACGAGGCCGGCCTGCCGCTGACGGTGGACAACGTCCGCCCGTTCAGCACCCTCCATCCCCGTTGCGGCACCAATTTCCTGCTGATCGTCATGATTGTCAGCATCCTGGTTTTCGCCTTCCTGGGCTGGCCTGACCTGTGGCTGCGGATCGCCTCGCGGGTCGCTCTGCTGCCGGTCATCGCCGGCATCGGTTATGAGATCATTCGCTACGCCGGCAAGAGCGACAAGAAGTGGGTGGCCTGGGCAATTGCCCCCGGCCTGTGGCTGCAGAAGCTGACCACCCGCGAGCCGAGCGACGACATGCTGGAGGTCGCCATCTGCGCTCTTGAGGCGGTTAAACCTGAGGATGCGAATGAGGTGAAAGTCGTTGCTGGATAAATTGCAGGCAATCGAAGATAAATACGACGAACTGGAAAAGCTGATAAGCGACCCGACGGTTATGGCCGACATGAGCGAGTGGCAGAAGCACACCAAGGCTCACTCCAAGCTTGCCGGCGTCGTCGGCAAGTTCCGCGAGTACAAGGAGGCCCGTCAGGGAGCCGAGGACGCGCGGGAGATGCTCAAAGACAAGCTTGACGAGGACTTCCGCGAACTGGTGGAGGCCGAGCTGGCCGAACTGACGGCCAAGACCGAGCGGCTGGCCGAGGAGCTCAAGGTGCTGCTCCTGCCGCGCGACCCCAACGACGACAAGGACGTCATTATCGAGATCCGCGGCGGCGCCGGCGGCGACGAAGCCGCCCTGTTCGCCGGCGATCTCTTCCGCATGTACAGCCGCTACGCCGAGAACCGGCGCTGGAAGACCGAGCTGCTTGACGCCAACCCTACCGACCTTGGCGGTTTCAAGGAAATCGTCTTCGCCGTCTCGGGCGATGGCGCTTATTCCCGCTTCAAGTTCGAGAGCGGCGTCCACCGCGTGCAGCGGGTGCCGGACACCGAGGCCAGCGGCCGCATCCACACGTCGACGGTGACGGTGGCCGTGCTGCCTGAGGCCGAGGACGTCGATGTCGAGATCAACCAGAACGACCTGCGGATCGACACCTACTGCGCCAGCGGCGCCGGCGGCCAGCATGTCAACAAGACCGAGTCGGCGGTGCGGATAACCCATCTGCCGACAGGCGTGGTCGTCCAGTGCCAGGACGAGAAATCCCAGCTGAAAAACCGCGAGCGGGCCATGCGGGTGCTGCGGGCCAAACTGCTCGAACTGGCCCAGGAATCCCAGCGGGCCGAGGTGGCCGAGACCCGCAAGAGCCAGGTGGGCACCGGCGACCGCAGCGAGCGTATCCGCACCTACAACTTCCCCCAGGGTCGGGTGACCGACCATCGCATTGGCCTGACGCTGCACAAGCTGGATTTTATCCTGAACGGCGACCTGGACGAACTGGTCGACGCCCTTATCACCGCCGACCAGAGCGAGCGCCTGCGCCAGGTCGAATGACCGATGAGCGAACAGAGATGGACGATCGGCAGCATTTTAACATGGACCAAGCAGTACTTTACCGAGAAGGGCGTGGCCAGTCCGCGCCTCGACGCTGAGGTACTGCTTTCCCACATTCTGGGCATGGACCGGATACACCTGTACGTCAACTTCGATCAGCCACTTGAGGCCAATGAGCTCGCCGCTTTCCGCGAGGCGGTCAAACGGCGGGCCCAGCGGCAGCCGGTGGCCTACATAACCGGGACCAAGGAGTTTATGGGCCTGGCATTCGCGGTGACGCCGGCGGTGCTCATCCCCCGGCCGGAGACCGAGCTGCTGGTGGAGGCCGCCCTGGCCCGCCTGGATGGCCGGCCAGAGCCGCTGGTGCTGGATGTCGGCACCGGCAGCGGGGCGATAATCGTCAGCCTGCTGGTTAAGCTGCCGGCGGCCGGGGGCGTCGGCGTGGACGTTTCGGCCGAGGCCCTGGCGGTGGCCAGAGCCAACGCCGCCCGCCTGGGGGCGGGCGAGCGGCTGGAACTTAAACAGGGCGACCTATTCGCGCCGGCGGCCGGCCAGGTTTTCGACGCGATCGTAAGCAACCCGCCGTATATCGCCGACGGCGACCTGGCCGGCCTGGAGGCCGAGCTGCGCTATGAACCGCGGGCCGCCCTCGCCGGCGGCGCCGACGGCCTGAACTTTTACCGCCGCCTGGTGGGCGGCGGGGCGGCCCTCCTTAAAACCGGCGGCTTCCTGGCCCTTGAGGTGGGTGCCGGCCAGGCGCCGGCGGTGGCGGCAATGGCCACGTCGGCCAGCGGCCTGGCAGTGGCCCAGGTCGTCAAGGACTACGCCGGCATTGAACGGGTGGTTGTACTCGAACGGAGGTAGGCATGGAGACGCAGTATTACCATATAGACAAGGACAAGCCGGATATCCGCATTCTGGCCCAGGCAGCCGACGTGCTGCGGCAGGGGGGCCTGGTGGCGTTCCCGACCGAGACGGTGTATGGCCTGGGGGCCAACGGCCTCGACCCGCGGGCAGTGGCCGGGATTTTCGCCGCCAAGGGGCGGCCGGCGGATAACCCGCTGATCTTACATATCGCCGACCGCCGCGAGGTTGCCAAGCTGGCCAGCCGGGTGCCGGCCAACGCGGCGGCGCTGATGGAGAAATATTGGCCTGGGCCGCTGACGGTGGTGCTGGCCCGCACCCAAATCGTGCCCGACGTGGTGACCGGCGGCCTCGATACGGTGGCCATCCGCCTGCCGGCGTCGACGGTGGCCCGCGAGCTTATCCGCCTGGCCGGCGTGCCGGTGGCGGCGCCGAGTGCTAACACCTCGGGCCGGCCCAGCCCTACCACCGCCCAGGACGTAGCCAGCGATATGGACGGTCGCATCGAGGTAATCCTCGACGCCGGCCCCTGCGGCATCGGCGTGGAGTCGACAGTGGTGGACTGCACGACGCCTGTGCCGACTTTGTTGCGGCCGGGCGGAGTAACGCTGGAGATGCTTGAGGATACCCTGGGCGAGGTCGAGGTCGATCCGGCTTTGCAGGGCGAAGCCGTGAGGCCGCGGGCCCCAGGGATGAAGTATACCCATTACGCGCCGGCGGCGCCGATGACCCTCTACGAAGGCGATGGGGCGGCGGCGGCAATCGTCCGGGCGGCCGGCGAGGCGCTGGCGGCCGGCCGGACGGTCGGGGCGGTAGTGGCGGCCGAGACGGCGCCCCTTCTGCCGGCAACGGTGGAAACAGTGGTGTACGGGGCGCGGGCCGACGCCGAGGCGGCGGCCGCCAACCTGTACAGCGCCCTGCGCCACTTCGACGATAAACCGGTCGACCTCATCCTGGCCGAAGGTTTGCCGGAGACCGGCCTGGGGCTGGCGGTGATGAATCGCCTGCGCAAGGCCTCCGGCTACAGGATAGTTCACTGCGGGTAGGTGGCCGCGATGCTCGAATTTAGGAGCGGCAACGCCGCCGCTGTCCTCATCGTCCACGAAATATACGGCGTCAACCGCCATATGGAAACGGCGGCCGGCGAGCTCTCGAGGGCCGGCTATGACGTGTTCTGCCCCAATCTCCTGGGGCGGCCGGCCTATGACTACGCCGAGGAGGCGGCGGCGTACCGCCACTTTGGCGAGCAGGTGGGCTTCGAGCGGGCCCAAGCGGCGGTCGACGCCGTGGCCGAAAAGCTGCGGCCGGCCTACCGGCGGCTATACCTCGTGGGCTACAGCGCCGGGGCCACGGTGGCCTGGCTGGCCAGCCGGACGGGGCTGTACGCCGGCGTGGCCGGCTACTACGGGTCGCGCATCCGCGACTACCGGGACGTTCGGCCGGCCTGCCCGGTGCTGCTGCTTTTTCCGCGGCGGGAGGCGTCCTTTGACGTCGCCGGACTGGCCGCTGGCCTGGCGGCCGGCAACGGGATCGAAGTACATAGCTTTGGCGGCGACCATGGCTTCGCCGACCCCTGCGGACCGCGCTACCAGCCGCAGGCGGCGGCCGCGGCCTTCGCCCGTCTGACGGCGTTTTTGGCGAATAGCGCTACAGGGAGGCGGTAAAGGATGGCCGGCATCGATTTTTACCGCGACGCCAGCGTGCCTTTTTTCGAGCTCAAGGTCTGCAAGGCCGACCATATGGCGTTCAAAAAACACTATCACGAGGAGTTTTCCCTCGGGCTGGTGGAGGAGGGAGCCAGCCGGGTGTGGCACGAGGGCCGGCAGGTGGAAATTTTCCCGGCCAGCCTGGTGCTGATAGGCCCGGGGGTTTTTCATGCCTGCAATCCGCGGGATAAGGCGCGTTGGCAGTATAAGATGCTATTCGTCCAGCCGACCTGGGTGGAGAGCCTCGGACAGGCGGCCAAGGTACCGGTTCTGCGCGAGGGCGGCGTTCGCTGCCTGCCGGCCAAGGGTTTCAAGGACCTGGTGGCCGCGGCGGCCGACTGCCTGATGGGCGAGGCCACGCCGCTGGCCCGGGAGACCGGTGTTATGGCCCTGTTCGATGCCCTGATGACCACCGGCGGCGGTGAGCCGGCCTGCACGGCCGGCGGGGAGCGGGCCGGGGTCGGCCGGATACGCGATTATCTGCAGGAAAACTACCTGGGCCGGGTCACCCTCGATGACCTCCAGACGGTCTCCGGCCTGAGCAAATACTATGTGATAAAGCTGTTCAAGCGGCAGTACGGCGTGCCGCCCCATGTCTACCAGACCATGCTGCGGGTGAATTTCGCCCGCAAGGAGCTGCGGCGCCAGCGGGAACTGGCGGCGGTGGCCCAGGACGCCGG
>JAEZLU010000182.1 GCA_023415075.1 Bacillota bacterium | reverse complement strand
CCATTTTGCCGTGCTTTTCGACGACTTCTTCTTTGTAGGCGTAGTCGCCTTGCTCGAAGCGGTGCTTGGTGCCGACGTAGAGGACGGTCTGGTAGAGGCCTTTGATGTTGCCCCAGAATTGGGGGATGAAGCGGTGCTCCAGGTATTCGAAAGGCAGGTTGTGGAAGTTGATGTCCTGGGAGGAAAATTCTTCGCAGTCTTTGTGCGTCAGCGCCAGGGCCATGCGGTCGACGAGGACGGTCAGGCGGTCGGCAAGGGCCGGCAGGTGGCCTTTTTTTATGTGGGTGAGGCAGTACATTTCCAGCATGTAGCGGACGTCGTAAAGTTCGTCGAGTTCGCCGGCGGTGAGGCCGCGGACGATAACGCCCTGCTTGGTGAGGCTGACTAGCCCTTCGTATTCGAGAGCTTTCAGGGCTTCGCGCACCGGGGCCCGGCTGGAGCCGTACTGGGCGGCCAGCATGTTTTCCGACAGTTTCTGACCGTCGGTAAGTTCGCCGGCTACGATCTGCAAGCGGAGGGTTTCCGCCAGCTGCTGGCCCAAGGCTAAAACCGGCTTGCTGGATAGTATCATGGAGTTTAACCTTCCTTGTTCTGGGATTATATTTAGATTTTACTATATTTACGCGGCGAGTTCAAAATTTTCCTGTGGGCTGATAGCCGGCCAGCTTCGGCAGCCAGAGGGAGACTTCGGGCACATAGGTGATGATGAGGAGGGCAATGATCATGACGATGAAATAGGGGGTTATCGGCTTGATCATACGGGCGACGTCGACTTTGCCGACGCTGCAGGCTACCAAGAGGCACATGCCTACCGGCGGCATCAAGAAGCCGACGCCGATATTGGCGATAATGATTGTGCCGTAGTGGATGGGGTCGATGCCGAGCTTGACGGCAACCGGCAGCAGTAGCGGCGCCAGGATTATGACCGCCGGCGCCCCCTCGAGGACCGAGCCGATGATCAGGAGTACGATGTTGGAGATAATGAGGAATATGACGGGGTCGGCGGCGACGCTCATTATCCAGTTCATTAAAAGATCGGGGATTTGCTCCCGCGCGGTAATCCAGGCGAAGAGGCTGGCCATGCCGGTGAGGAAGAGGATTACGCCGGCTGTCCGCACAGAGCGTATCATTATGTGGGGGATGTCTTTCAGGCTAATTTCCCGGTATACGAACATCGAGATAATGGCTGAGTATATGACGGCGACAACGGCGCCTTCGGTGGCGGTGAACCAGCCGAGCTTGATGCCGCCAAGGATGATAACCGGGATCATTAGGGCCCAGGAGGCATCTTTGAAGGCGTGCCATAACTGGGTGCCGCCTTTGCGCGGCTCAAGGGGGATGTCGCTGGCCTTGGCCTGGTAGAAGATGACGAGCATGAGTCCAAGGGCCATGACCGCTCCCGGGAGGATGCCGGCAAAGAAGAGGTGGGCCACCGACAGGTTGGCCACGCCGCCGAGGACGATCATGGTGATGCACGGCGGGATGAGGATATCCATACCGCCGGAGGCGGCGATTATCGCCGTGGCTTGCTCGCGGCTGTAGCCTTTGCGGATCATCGTGGGGATCATGCCCGAGCCGATGGCGGCAGTGTCGGCGGTGGATGAGCCGGAGATGCCTGACATTATCATGGTGGCAACGACGACGATGTGGCCGAGGCCGCCCCGGATATGGCCGACAATGGCGCCGGCCAGTTCGAGGATGCGCCGGGATATGCCGCCGCCTTCCATGAGTTCGCCGGCGAATATGTAGAGGGGAATGGCCAGGAGGACGAAGGAGTCGGTACCTGTGAGGATTTTCTGGGGGATGGTGTTGAGGGGAACGTTGTTCAGGGAAAAGAATATCAGTCCCGCCGTACCCATGCTGAAGGCAATCGGCAGGCCGACAGCCAGGAAGAGGATGAAAAGGCTGAAAAAGCTCATTATTCCGCCCGCCTTTCCGGGTCGGCCGCGGCGCCGAAGATGTGGCGGCAGGAGGCCGAAAATTCGCAGGATTTCTCAGCCAGGGCGATGAGAATCCTTATGAGCATGAGTCCGGCGCCGACGGGGATGGACGAGTATACCCAGCTCATGGGAATGTCAAGGGCCGGTGAGGTCTGGTAATGAACGATGGGTAAGATGCTGGCCCCTTTGGTGAGCATGACCCAGGCAAAGACCGCCATGACCAGCAGCAGGACGAACTCGGCCACCGCCTTCAGCCTGTCGGGAAGTTTGTGGACAAGAAGCTCGACGGCAAAATGACCGCGGGTGCGGATGGCCATGGAGGAACCGATGAAGGTCAGCCAGATAAGGCTGTACCTGGCCGCTTCCTCCGTCCAGGAAACGGGTGTTTCCGAGGCATAGCGGGAGAAGACCTGCAGGGCTACGACTATAACCATGGCGGCAAGGAAGAATAGTCCGAGGGCATTTTCCAGATAAGTTATGATCATTGCGAGTAGTTTCAGCATGGCAGCCTCCTAAACCCGGCCGGGGGCTTGTCGCCCCCGGCCCTTCACTTGTTATTTGATGTTTTTCGTCATGTCGATGAGGTCTTTGCCGATGCGATTCTCAAATTGTTTGTGCACAGGTTCGACGGCTTTGCGGAAGGCTTCGATATCATCGACTTTGTTGATGAGGGTGCCTTTGGCGAGCAGCTCTTTTTCGACGATGTCGGTCTGTTGGTCGATGTATTTGCGCATAGCGTCGCGGCCCTCAACAGCAGCTTCGCTGATGGCTTTCTGGATGTCGGGCGGCAGGCTGTTGAAGAATTTGAGGTCCATCAGGAGCGGGCAGGCTTCGGAAAAATGGCCGGTGAGGGATATGTACTTGGCTACTTCGTAGAATTTGAAGGTGCGGATGCTGAGATAGTTATTCTCAGCGCCGTCGATGACCCCCTGCTGGATAGCGGAGTAGACTTCACCCGCCGCCATCGGCGTGGCCATGGCGCCCAGTGAGTTTAGGGTGGCGATGGTGACCGGGCTTTGCATGACGCGGATTTTCATGCCTTTCATGTCTTCTAGCTTAGTGATGGGCTTTTTGGAGTTGAACATGTGCCGCGGCTGGCCATTCCACCAGGACAGCAGCTTGAGGCCTTTGGTTTCAAGTTCTTTGGCGATAATTTTGCCGGGTTCGCCGTCGCTGGCTTTATAAAGGTGCTCTTTGTCGCGGAAGAGGAAGGGCAGTTGCCATAGGTCGGCCTTGGGGGTAAAGTTGGCTACTACCGAGCTGTTGACTACCGTCATGGAGACATTGCCCAACTGGAGGGATTCCACGACTTCCCGCTCGTTGCCGCCGAGCTGGCCATTGGGGAATATTTGTACTTCGACTTTTCCGCCCGTTTTGGCGGCCACGCTCTTGGCGAAGGCTTCGAGTCCGATGTGGTAGGGGTAGTCGGTGCCGGTGACGTGGGCGGCTTTGATAATGATTTTCTGGGGCGGAGCCGCCTGTTTTTGGTCACCGCCGCCACAGGCGGTGAGGAGAAGGGATACGGCCAGAAGGAAAACCACCAGATACCCAAAACGAGGTTTCACATGATCAACTCCTTAAAGTTTATTGCTTGCCCGGCTGCGGGTCCGGGCGCAGGACCACGGTTAGGCGTAATGGGGATGGTTGGTGACTTTGCCCCGACGATCTTCCTCGGTGCGCTTGGCCCCGAGGAACCAGATGTATTGCATGCGGGCGCCAGGGGAGGCGACGGTGGGGTGGTAGCCGTCGGGGACGATGACGGCGTCGCCGCTGCGGACGATTTCGGCTTGCTCGCTGCCGTCCATGAATATGTCAATGTGAACGCCGAAGCCGGTGGTCGGCAGGCCATAGTAGTAGTAGATTTCTTCGAGGGTTTCGGAGTGGTGGTGGGGCGGCCAGCTGGTCCAGCCGCCGTCCTGGCCGACGGTGATGCCGGCGACCAGGCGGCCGGCTTTGTCGCTGCGGGCCAGGAGGTTGATGACGTCGCGGGTGTAGGTGTATTTGCCGTGGGTCTCGTGGCCGGCGGCCGATTGCCAGGCGTCGGCGAAGCGGGTATGGATGATGTCGGTGTCGGCGTCGGTTTTGGCGGTGCAGATGGCTACGCGGGAGGCGGGGGCAAGGCCGCGGACGGTTAGCAGCCGGCGGCGGGGGAGGTACAGGCAGTCGCCGGTTTGCAGGGGATAGATGCGGCCGGCTACTTGACACTCGACTTCGCCCTGGACTGGTATCAGGCAGGCTTCGCTGTCCTTGGTTTCGAAGTCGTAGTGGGCGGCGGTCTGCAGGTTGAGGGCGTATAGTCGCATGACGTTGAGGGCCGAGTTATTTTCGGAGATGAGTTCGTGAAGGCCGGGGGCGTCTGGTGTGCTGAATTTGATTGTTGTCATTTTTCACCACTCCTTGGTGTGTATTTTTATCTGGCCATCCAGCCGCCGTCGACGCAAAGCAGGTGGCCGTGGATGTAGTCGGCTGCCCGGCTGGCCAGGAAGACGGCGGCGCCGCCGAGGTCCTCGGGTTTACCCCAGCGGCCAGCGGGAATGCGGGCCATGATCTGGGGGTTTCGTACCGGGTCATTGATGAGGGCGGTGTTCATTTCGGTGTCGATGTAACCGGGGGCGATGGCGTTGACGTTGACGCCTTGCGCCGCCCACTCGTTGGCCAGCGCCTTGGTGAGTTGGGCGATGCCGCCCTTGGCGGCGGCGTAGGCCGGTACGGTATAGCCGCCGGAGAAGGAGAGCAGCGATGCGAGGTTGATGATTTTGCCGTCGCCGCGCTGCAGCATTCGCCGGCCAAAGGCCTGGCAGAGGAGGAAGGTGGCCCGTAGGTGGACCTGGAGCACGAGGTCCCAGTCGGTCAGGGGGAATTCTTCGGCTTTATGGCGGCGCTGGACGCCGGCGTTGTTTATGAGGATATGGACCGGGCCGTAGCGGTTTTCGATTTCGGCGGCCAGCGGCTCGGCGTCCTCCAAGGAGGCCAGGTCGCACTCTACGCCGAAGCAGCGCCGGCCGTACTGGCCCACAAGACGGGCGGTGCTGGCGATGTCGCTTTCCCGGTGGATGGAGACGATATCGGCGCCGGCTTTGGCCAAGGCGACGGCCAGGCCCTGGCCGATGCCCCGCCGGCCACCGGTGACGACCGCCAGGCGGCCTGCGAGGGAAAAGTTGTTGCAGTTCATATTAGCCCCCGATGTGAGAATTTTGCTGCTATTCAATTTATATTATATGGCAGTACGTCAACTTGTCAACTTGATTTTAAGTCGACATGTCGACAAATAGTTATCATACTTACCTACGCGACTGCATTGAAGTTAGGTCCATTCAGGGAAGGCGTCTATTTCTCAGTGATGTAGCTACAATCCGATATTCTGAACATTTTCGTTTTACTAGCAATGAACAATGTCCAGCTTTAAAGGGGATTTAGCATTTCGGTTTAAATGGGATTTGCCGGGGCGCGGATCGCCTCACCATGCAAATCCGAAAAAGCTGAAAACCCGTGTAACTTGAAGCATAAGCTTGCCGTATCGGCAAGCTTATGCTTATTTTCATGTTTGGCAAAGTTATGGTTTCTTCACTGAATGAAAGAAATTGTTGAATAATCATACCGAATGCAAAAGAATAATTCCTGTAATGCTTTAATGTGATCAAGAGTATTTCAATACTTTCAGGTGTTATCTATAATAATTGTATTATTTGAAATTTTACGTTGACAAGGAAAAAAGCTGGCAGTATCATGAAATTGGGTTACCCAATATTGGGATAGCCAATTTATAAGTGTCTGGTAGCCAAAAATATAGGGGGGAAAGACATGGAGAATAGTTCAACCACCAGAGAAGTCAGCGGGAGTGAAAAAAGGTGGACGGTGCTGTTTTGGACTTTTGTGGCCTACTTCTATGACAGCTTGGACCTGGCAATTTTAGCGATCTGTATGCCGGTTATCATCAAGACGATGAACATCACCATGCCGGAGGCCGGTCTCCTTGCCTCGGCCACCATGATCGGCGCGGCCC
>JAEZLU010000136.1 GCA_023415075.1 Bacillota bacterium | reverse complement strand
CGTGTCGGTGGCCGCCGGCGCGCCGCCCTTCCTGGCGGCCATGGGCCTGGGCGTCATCTCGGCCCTGTTCGGCGGCCTGACCCACTACGCCACCGGCCCGGCGCCGATCTTCTTCGGCTCGGGCTACATTCCCCAGGGCACCTGGTGGAAGATCGGCTTTGTAATATCGGTCATCAACCTCATCGTCTTCATCGGCTTCGGCGCCATCTGGTGGAAGGTCGTCGGCCTCTGGTAAACACAAGGAACAAAAGGCTTCCGGGCTTTGCCCGGAAGCCTCAGGCTGTCGATAAAGGCCCATCTGCGGCGTTGCTCCTCAAAGCGCTTGCTTGCGTACGTCCCTCAGTACGCGGCGCGACGCGCTTTTCCGGTGCGCCTTGCATCTGGACCTTTCTAGCCAGCCTGGGTTTGTCTACACTCTGAGGCTTCCGGGCTTTGCCCGGAAGCCTTTTTACCGTTTTTGTCGCCTGGCGGAAGGACATTTGCCTTTGGTAAAAGAACTTACCCTTTATAACCATCAAGGGAGAAGCATATGGCCAGAATAGCTTTCATCGCCCCCAACGTCAACATGTTCGAGCTCGGTCAGCGCATCATATCCGACCTGCAGCTGCCCCATACCATCGAATTCTACCACGGCAGCCTGGCCGACGGTGTGGCCATTGCCCACCGGACCGAGGCTGAAGGCGTGGATGCCATAATCTCCCGTGGCGGCACCGCTGAACTTATCATCAATTCCGGTCTCCGCACCCCGGTTATCGAAGTGCCGATAACCGGCCCCGACCTGGCGCAGGCCCTCTACGAAGCCAGGGCCACCACCGGCCTCGACAACGCCGTCATCGGCGTGCTGGCCTTCAAAAACATGACATATGACATCGAGCTTTTCTCCAAGCTTATGGGCGTAAACCTGAAAGTATACAAACTGGCCACAGCCGAGGACATACCGACCTGTGTTGACCAGGCCGAAGCCGACAAAGTCGACGTCGTCGTCGGCGGCCTCTTCACCACCCAGCTTGCAGCCGCCAGGGGCATCAAGACACTGCTGCTCGGCTCTGGCGAAGCCTCCTTCCGGGCGGCCTTCCTCGAGGCCGACAAGGTGGCCAGCGCCCGGGCCCTCGAAAAAGAAAAGACCCAACAGTTTGAGGTGCTTGTCGATTACTCGATCGACGGCATCATCAGCGTCGACCGCGACAGCAAAATCCGCGTCTTCAACCCGTCGGCCCAGAAAATCCTCGGCCGGACGGCGACCGAAGTCATCGGCACCGACGTCGGCGGCGTACTGGCCGGCCCCCAGGTGGCCGACTGCCTCCAGACCGGCCGCGAATACATCGGTGAAATCATTCGCACCGGCAGCATCGACATCCTGCTGAACATCGCCCCCATCAACGTGTCGGGCGAGATCACCGGGGCGGTCATCACCTTTCAGAACATCTCCCGCATCGTCGAGATGGAGGAGAAAATCCGCAAAGAGCTGTACACCAAGGGCCTGGTGGCCCAGTACGACTTCAGCCAGCTGCTCGGCGTTTCGCCGGAAATCACCGAAGCCAAACGGATTGCCCAGGAATTTGCCGTTATCGACGCCACCGTACTGATAACCGGCCCCTCCGGCACCGGCAAGGAGCTTTTTGCCCAGAGCATCCACAACCACAGCCAGCGGAAAAACGGGCCGTTCGTCGCCATCAACTGCGCCGCCCTGCCGCCGAGCCTGCTGGAGAGCGAACTGTTCGGCTATGTCGAGGGCGCCTTCACCGGGGCGACCCGCAAAGGCAAGCCCGGCCTGTTCGAACTGGCCCACCGGGGCACGATATTCCTCGATGAAATCTCGGAAATGGACAAATACGGCCAGAGCCGCCTGCTGCGTGTTCTCCAGGAACGCCAGGTCCGGCGGCTGGGCGACGACAAATACATACCCATCGACGTGCGGATAATCGCCGCCTCCAACAAAAACCTGCCCCAGCTTGTCCGCGAAGGCAGCCTGCGGGAAGACCTCTACTTCCGCCTCAACGTCCTGACCCTCAACCTGCCGGCTCTCAAGGACCGTCAGGGCGACGTCCGCTACCTGGCCAACCATTTCCTCGACCAGTACGCCAGCCGCTTCGGCCGCGAACTTACTATCGACGAAGAAGCCGCGGCCCTGTTCGAGCAATACCCCTGGCCGGGCAATGTGCGGGAACTGCGCAACTTCATCGAGCGGCTGGTCATCCTGCTGCGCAGCCGCTACGTAACCGCCGACGCCGTGCGGGCCCTCTTCCAGAACCGCGAGTTTGCCATCAGGCAGCAGGAGGTGGCCGGCAGCGGTAGCGAGCCGGCCGACGAAAAAGCCAGGCTGGTCAGCGTCTTGCGCTCGACCGGCTACAACCAGAGCAAAGCCGCCGTTCTTCTCGGCATCGACCGCAGTACCCTCTACCGCAAACTCAAGCGCTATAACCTCACTGTCAAAAATATCTGAATAAAGCAAATATACCGCAACATATGTGGCAACAAGACGCAAGCAACGCAACACTTTATTGCAACAAGTGTTGCGTTGTTTTTGTCAAAAAGGCCGGGTTAAGGCTGGTTTCAGGCTTGGCACGTCCTTTGCATTAGAAGAAAACGAATCCACCCAGACACAGGAAGGAGCACATCGATGAAAAACACCATCAAAGAACGCCTGGCTCGGGGCGAGCAAGTGCTCGGCACTATGGTCACGGTGTTCGACAACCCGGAAATCGCCAAAATCCTCAAGGTCTGCGGCTTCGACTTCTTCATCGTCGACTGCGAACACGGCCACTTCGACTACCAGTCGGTAGGCAACATCATGTCCGTGGCCCGCGAAGCCGGCATTCCCGGCCTGGTCCGCATCCCCGAGGTCAAGCGTGAAGTCGTCCTCAAGTACATGGAGATGGGCGCAACCGGCCTCCTGCTGCCGAACACCGAAACGGTCGAGCAGGCCAAGGCCCTTGTCGAGTACTCCAAATACTACCCGCTCGGCAACCGCGGCGTATCCCTCCTGCGGGCCCACACCGGCTTTGAAAAAATCGACAGCGCTGTCGACTACATGAAGCGCTGCAACGACGAGAACATCCTGATGATCCAGATCGAGTCGCCCACCGGCGTCGCCAACATCGACAAACTCATGGCCATCGAGGGCATCGACGCCGCCTTCATCGGCCCCAACGACCTGTCCCAGAGCATGGGCATCATGGGCCAGACCGACAATCCCAAATTCATCGCCGCCGTCGACAGCGTCATCGCCGCCGCCAAGGCCAAGGGCAAATACTCCGGTATTCACCTGATGGCTGTGCCGGCCCTCGAACCCTGGATGGCCAAGGGCATGACCCTTAACCTGTGGGCCAACGATATCGTCATGATGATGAACGCCGCCAAAGAAGGTCTGGCGAAACTCAAAAAATAACCCGCCGCGAGGCAAGGAAGGACAGAATATGGCATACAAAGTACTGATACCGCAGAATATTGTCCAGCAAGGCAAAGACTACCTGCTGCAGCGCGGCTACGAGATCAAGATGGGCTCAGGCATCACCGTCGACGCCATCAAACGCGACGTCGTCGACTGCGACGCCATTCTGGCCCGCACGGCGCCCTTCCCGGCCGAAGTGCTGGAAGCCGCTCCCAAGCTCAAGGTCATCGGCCGCCACGGCGTCGGCGTCGACAACATCGACGTGGCCGCCGCCGAGCGGATGGGCATCTGGGTTACCAACGCCCCCCTGTCGAACTCCAACACCGTCGCCGAACTTACCCTCGGCTTCATCATCGCCCTCGGCCGTCAGTTCACCCACACCGAGCGTGAATTCCGCAAAGGCAACTTCGAAATCCGCAACAAAGTCCTCGGCATGGACCTTGAAGGCAAAACCCTCGGCGTCCTCGGCCTAGGCAAGATCGGTCGCCTGGTGGCCGCCAAAGCCAGACTGGGCCTCGGCATGAAGATTCTCGGCTACGACCCCTACGTGCCCCAGGACAAGGCCCCCGAAGGCGTCGAAATGACCGACAGCTGGGAAGAAGCCTTTGCCCGTCCGGACTTCGTAACCATCCATATGCCGTTTGCCGGCAAGAAGCTTGTCGGTATGAAAGAATTCTCCCTCATGAAGCCGACGGCCTACTTCATCAACGTCGCCCGCGGCGAACTCCTGCACGAAGAAGAACTCGTCGAAGCCCTCCGCAGCAAGAAGATCGCCGGTGCGGCCCTCGACGTCTTCGCCAAGGAACCGCCCGACGCCGACAATCCGCTGCTGTCGCTGGAAAACATCATCGTCACCCCCCACAACGCCGCCCTGACCACCGAGTGCACTACCCGCATGGCCGAGCACGCCGCCATCGGCATCGACGAAGTCCTTTCCGGCAAAACCCCGAGCTGGCCCGTCAACCGGCCGGCCTCGCCGCGCAAATAACCGGCGCCGCGCAGGATTCGCACAATAAGGAGGCTACACCATGAGCTTTATGCCTAAAGGAATTATCCCAGCCGTCATCACCCCACTGACCGCCGACGGCAAATTCAGCGAAAAAGCAATGCGCAAACTCATCAACCACCTCATCGCCGGCGGCAGCCACGGCCTGTTCATCGTCGGCACGACCGGCGAATTCTACGGTTTCACTCCCGAAGAAAAGCGTTTTATCTGGCAAGTGTCGATGGACGAAACCAAGGGCCGGGTACCGGTCTACGCCGGCGTCAACGGCATCACCACTCCCGAGGCGCTCGAAATTGCCAAGATCGCCGAGGAATGCAAAGTAGACGCCATCTCCGTCCTCACGC
>JAEZLU010000129.1 GCA_023415075.1 Bacillota bacterium | reverse complement strand
GAGCCGGTGTCGGCCCTCGATGTGTCGATCCAGTCGCAGATATTGAATCTCCTGGTGGAGCTGCAGAAGGAGCTGGGGCTGACTTATTTGTTCATCGCCCACGGCCTGAACGTAATCAAGCATATTTCCGACCGCATCGGCGTTATGTATCTGGGCAAGCTGGTGGAGTTGGCCGACGGCGACGAGCTCATCAGCCGGCCGCTGCACCCGTATACCAAGACGCTGCTGTCGGCCATACCGGTGCCGCAGCCGGGCTGTAAGAAGAGCCGCATCGTCCTCGAGGGCGATGTGCCGAGCCCAGCCAACCCGCCGGCCGGCTGCCGCTTTCACACCCGTTGCCCGGAAAGGCTGGCCCGTTGCTCGCAGGAGGAGCCGGCTTTCCGCCAGGTGGACGGGCGGCTGGTGGCCTGCCACCTTATGGATCAGTAAGCGCCGGCCCGGGCAGCCGCCCGGGCGATTTCCCGCAGGGCCCCGCGGCTGCCGGCGAAAATGGGGATGCGCGGCAGGAAGCTTGGCGAAGAGTCCCGGCCGATGAGGCCGGGAACGGTGGCAAAGGCCAGCGTGTAGCCGGCGGCCACGGCCGCCCGCCGGACCCTGAGGTCGGCGCTGCCGCCCGGGTAGGCCAGGGCGGTGATCGCTGCCGGCCTGACGTCGAGGATGGCGGCCAGTTGCTGTTTGCCGGCGACGAGTTCGGCCCGCAGGCGGTCGTCGTCGAGGTCGGTGAGGAGCGGGTGGCTTTCGGTGTGGGCGGCGAATTCCATTTTGTCGGCGGCCATGGTCTGGATTTCGGCGGCCGAGAGGGTACCGCCGCCGCCGAGGTAGCCGGTGACGACGAAGAAGACGGCGGTCAGGCCGTATTTTTTCAGGAGCGGGTAGGCGTAGCGGTAGTTGTCGGCGTAGCCGTCATCAAAGGTGATGAGGACAGGCTTTGCCGGCAGGTTGCTCTCGCCGTCCAGGAAGCCGGCAACCGCCTCCAGGCTGACGGTCTGGTAGCCTTCGGCCCGCAGGCCGGCGAGGTCGCTCTCGAGGCGCTCGGGGCTGACGCTGTAGAGCGAGTCGTCGTAGTCGACGTGGTGATAAAGGAGCACGGGAATCTGGCCGGCCGCCAGGGCCGGCAGCGGCAATAAGCTGAGTAGCAGGGCCAGGATAAGTGTGCGCATGGTGCCTCCTTTGTCAGTCGGTGTCGCGGTTAGTATGCGTCGTCCGGCCGCAGACTAAAGGGGCAGGGTAAAATATTGGCCCGGAAGGGGGAGCCGGTATGCTGTATTTGCTGGATACCGCCAATATCGAGGCGATCAGGCAGGCCTGGGATGTTTATCCGCTGGCCGGGGTGACGACCAATCCGACGCTGATAGCCAAGGAGGGCGGCGACTTTCTCGGCCGGCTGCGGACTATCCGCGCTATCACCGGCGAGGAGGCAATGCTTCATGTGCAGGCCGTCAGCCGCGAGGCCGCCGGCATTGTCGGCGAGGCCGGGTACCTGGCCGAGGCTTTGGGGGCCGGTCTGTATGTGAAGATACCGGTAACGGCCGAGGGCCTGAAGGCGATAAAAATTTTGCGGGGCCGCGGTATCGAGACGACGGCGACGGCGGTGTTCACGCCGCAGCAGGCACTGCTGGCGGCGGTGGCCGGGGCGGCGTTCGTGGCCCCCTATGTCAACCGCCTGGACAACATCTGCGGCGATGGCCCGCGGGTGGTGAGCGAGATCGTCCGGCTGCTGGCCGTGCATGGGCTGGCGACAAAGGTGCTGGCCGCCAGCTTCAAGAACGCCGAGCAGGTACAGGCCGTAAGTATGGCCGGCAGCCAGGCGGTGACAGTCGGCCCGGATATCCTTGAGCTGCTGCTGGCCCATCCGCTGACCGAAGCCGGGGTCGACCGCTTCGGCCGCGACTGGGAGGCGGCCTACGGGCCCGGCAAGACAACCCGCGACGTGTAGGCAGGTTTCCGGCTGCCCGGAAAAATAGGAAAAGCCCTCTTTGTCAATTGGCAAAGGGGGCTTTAAGTTTGCGGGTTTTTTATTCGGCAGGCGGCGGCTCACTAGCAGGCGGCTCGGTTTTCTGGCCGGCCTGGGTCAGCGCCTTCGACAGGGCGAAGATTTCCCGCTCTTTGAGGACTTTAGCGATGAACTCGGTGAGGTGCTCGGCCAGGTTGAGTTCCTGCGGCTCCCGGAGGGGGTTGCCGTTTTTGTCGGTGACCAGCCTTACTGTCGGCCGGGACTGCAGCTTGGGCTGGACGCCGGTGACGATGGCATGGGCGCCGCTCTCAAGTTTGACGGTTGTGCCGATCGGGTAGGGGGCGACGTTGGCCAGGAAGAGGTCGAGGAACTGGCGGTCGAGGTAGCTGTCGGCCAGGGTCATTAGGAGTTCGCAGGCTTCGTGGGGCAGGAAGCCTTTGCGGTAGGGCCGGTCGGCAATAAGGGCGTCGAAGACGTCGGCCACCAGGGTGATGCGGGCGAATTCATGGATATCGTCGGCTGTGAGCTGGCGCGGGTAGCCCTTGCCGTCCATGCGTTCGTGGTGCTGGTAGGCGATGTGGGCCGCCGGCGTCGACAGGTCCCGCAGTTTGCGGACGATGCCAAAGCCGATTTCGGTGTGATTCTGGACGATGGCCGATTCCTCGGGTGTCAGGTTGCCGACTTTGAGGAGGATTTCCTGGGGGATGTTGACCATGCCGATATCGTGGAGGAGGACGCCGAGGGCGAAGTCGCTGAGTTTGGCTTCGTTGTATTCCATGCCGAGGGCGACCATGACGGCGAGGACGCAGACGTTTACCGAGTGGCCGTAGATGTAGTCCTCGTGGACCCGCATGTCGGTGAGGTGGACAAGCGAGTCGCGGTTGAGGATGGTTTCGGAGACAAGCGAACGCACCGGCCCTTTGAGGCCTTCGATGTCAAGCTCCTGCGTCTTGCGGAAGTTGGCGACGGCGTCTTGCAGGGCCAGCATGGTCTTCACCCGGGTGTCCTCGGTGACGAGTTCGGGGACTTCCAGGTCGGCGAACAGGGGGTTCTGAACATAGACCGAGCCTACGCCCATTTGTTTTAGTTTGTAGATGGCCCGCGGGGATAGGGTGGTGCCTGTGGTGACAAGCAGCCGGCCATCGGCGCTGTAGATATTGCTGGCTACTATCATGCCTGCCTTAAGGCTCGGGATGGAAATCCTCTGCATAGAACACCTCTCTTCAGCTGGATGGGCGAAAAAGCAGCAGGTGCGATATTACAAGATAATTCTACCTAAAGTTACCAGGTTCGTCAAACAATTCCGCCTGGGAAAGGGCTTTCGTCGCCGCCAGAGATACACTTTTGGCTGGTCATGGTTGCCAGGCGAGAATTTTTTGCCAATTTGCTATCTTTACACTAGTATACTAGCATGGTAGAATAAAGGTGAAATGAGGTGGAAAATGAAAATAGATTTGCTGGAGAGGGTTCGCAACGAATCCAGCGCGGAGTATACATTTCGCGTGCTCAAAGCCAGTATTATCAATTTGCGTTTGCCGCCAGGGTGCAATATTTCGGAACAGGAAATCGCCGATCTTTTGAAGGTGAGCCGCACGCCGGTACGGGAGGCGTTTATCAAGCTGACCCAGGAGACGCTGCTTGAGGTTTTGCCACAGAAGGGCACTTATGTCTCGCTTATCGATCCCGATCAGGTCGCGGAGTCCAAGTTTCTGCGGGAGAGCCTGGAGAAGGAAGTGGTGAAGACGGCCTGCAATGGCTCCTTTCCCCCGGAGGCGCTGCGGCTTTTAAGGCGGCATATCGCCCTGCAGGATAAGTGCATGCAGGCAAAGGATTATTTGCAGCTGTTCGCCCTCGATGAGTCGATGCACGGGGCGATTTTTACGGCCTGCAACAAGGGCCGCATCTGGGGGGCCATCCAGCAGATGAACACCCACTACAACCGGGTGCGTATGCTCAATCTGACCTATGGCTACGACTGGCCGCTGATTATCGAGCAGCACCGGCTGATTGTCCGGGCGATCGCCGATGGCGACGCCGCCCGGGCCGAGGAGGCGGTCGATGTCCATCTGAATAAGGTCATCATCGACCTTAAGGAGCTGCAGCACGATTTCGGCCATTATTTCAAGAGACAGGCCGTCTGAC
>JAEZLU010000087.1 GCA_023415075.1 Bacillota bacterium | reverse complement strand
ATCAGCGCCTATCATCTCCTGCGGCGCAGCCAGCTTGACTTTTTCCGGCCGTCCTTCAAGTTCGGCCTGATCTGCGCCCTGGCTGCCAGCCTGCTGGTCGCGGCGACCGGTCACCGCCAGGCCCAGTACCTCGCAGACGCCCAGCCGATGAAGCTTGCGGCCATCGAGGCCTTGTGGGAGACGGCCAATCCAGCGCCTTTCACCCTGTTTGCCACCATCGATCAGCAGAAGCAGGCCAATAGCGGCGAGGTCAGTTTCCCGGGCGGGCTGTCCTTCCTGGTTTATAACACCCCCAGCGGCGAAGTCAAGGGCATCAAGTACCTCCAGCGGGAGGCCGCCCAGCGCTTTGGCCCCGGGACATATATACCCGACGTGCCTTCAGTCTTCTGGAGCTTCCGGATAATGGTCGCGGCCGGCGGTTGGCTGCTGGCGGTTACCGCCCTCTGTGCCTTCCTGTGGCGCCGGGGCAGCCTCGAGCGACAGCCGCTCGTCCTGAAAGCTGCCGTGGCCACCATCGTCATGCCATATATCGCCAATTCCACCGGCTGGTACGTAGCCGAAGCCGGGCGCCAGCCCTGGATAGTCTACGGCCTTCAGCGGGTCGGTGAGGCCGTGTCGCCGACGGTGACGGCAGCCAGCATATGGATCTCGCTAATCGGCTTCACCCTTGTCTACGGACTTTTGGCGGTAATCGGCATTTACCTTCTGGGCAAATACGCCAAGCAGGGCCCGGCGGCTCCCAAAGCCGAACCGGCGGCAGCAAAGGGGGTAGCACTGTGGACCTGAGCATTGTCTGGTTTGTCTTAGTGACAGTCCTGTTTACCGGCTTTTTCTTCCTCGAGGGCTTCGACTACGGTGTGGGCATTCTTTTGCCGTTCCTGGGCCGCAACGACAGCGAGCGCCGGCTTGTGCTGGCTGCCATAGGCCCGGTGTGGGACGGTAACGAAGTCTGGATGATCACCGCCGGCGGCGCCCTGTTCGCAGCGTTCCCCCATGTGTACGCCACCCTGTTCAGCGGCTTTTACCTGGCCCTGTTCCTGATGCTCGTCGCCCTCATCGTCCGCGGCGTCGGCTTTGAGTTCCGCAGCAAAGAGGCCAGCCCGCTCTGGCGCAGCACTTGGGACTGGCTGATCTTCGTGGGCAGCCTGGTTCCGGCCATCCTCTGGGGCGTGGCTGTGACCAACCTTATCAAGGGAGTGCCTATTGACGCGAGAATGAACTACGTCGGCACCTTCTTCGACCTGCTCAGCCCCTACACCCTTGTGGGCGGAGTTGCCTTCCTGCTGGTTTTCCTCTACCACGGGGCGATCTTCCTGACCCTCAAACTGGAGGAGCCTTTAGCCGGGCGGGCCCGGGAGGCGGCCCTCAAGGTAGGCCCGGCAACGGCGGTGGCCTGTCTGGCCCTCGTCGGCCTGACCTACGCTTATACCGACCTGTTCGCCAGCCTCGGCGCCGGCCTCAGCCTGTGGGCGGCGGTCGCCGCTTTCCTGGCGAGCTACGCGGCCATCCGCCTGCGCCGCTCGGGTTCGGCCTTTGTAGGCAGCGGTCTGGCCATCGTGCTGACAACGGTTGCTTTTTTCAGCGGCCTGTTCCCCCGGCTGATGGTATCGAGCCTCAACCCGGACTGGAGCCTGACGGTGGCCAACGCCTCGTCCAGCCCGCTCACCCTGAAGCTCATGACTATCGCCGCCGGCTTGCTGGTGCCGCTGGTGCTGGCCTATCAGGCCTGGACCTACTGGACCTTCCGCAAAAGGGTTAGCCTGCGGGATATCGAATACTAGAGATAACGGCGGGACCGTGACAAACCACAGCGGATGTCACGGTCTTTTGCCCTTCAGAATATAATTATAGTCAACCAAACAGTCGTCAAAAGACTTGGCGAAAGCCAAGCCTTTTCTTATCGGAGGGGTCGGCGTGGTTCACAAAGATTTGTGGCAAGAAGGGCAAAAGCACCTTAACCTGCTTACCCAGCTGGTCGGAGCCGGCGTTTTTGCTGCGTTTGCCGCGCTTGCCCAGGCCTATGCCTTCGCCGTCCTGGTCGACGGTATATTCCTCGGAGGTTTGCGGCTGGCCGACCTAAGCGGCTGGCTGTACGGGCTCATAGCCGTTATGGTGGCCCGGGCGGCCGGTGTCTGGTTTTTGGAAACCGCCGGCTGCCGGCTGGCTGTGGCTGTGAAAACCGGCATCAGGCAGCGGCTGCAGGCCCAGCTTGCGGCCCTCGGCCCGGTGCACGGCGGCGGCGAACGGGCCGGGGAACTTGTCAACCTCTTGATCGACGGCGTCGAAAGCCTGGATGCCTATTTCGCCCGTTACCTGCCGCAGCTCGCGGTTACCGTTATCGTGCCGCTCGGCGTGCTGGCGGTCGTTTTCCCGTTTGACGGCACGGCGGCATTCATCATGCTGGTGACGGCACCGCTCATCCCCTTGCTGCTCACGCTCATCGGCCGCTGGGCCGGCGAGCTCCACCAAAAGCGCTGGCAGGAGCTCAGCCGGCTTTCCGGTCACTTCCTCGATGTTCTCCGCGGCCTCACCACCCTCAAACTTTTCGGCCGCAGCCGCGAACAAATAGAGATTATCTTTGCCTTCAGCGAAGACTTCCGCCGGGCCAGCCTGGGGGTCCTGCGGGTTGCTTTCCTGTCAGCCCTCGTCCTCGAACTGTTGTCGACCATCAGCGTCGCCCTGGTGGCGGTGACAATAGGTCTCAAGCTTCTCTACGGGGGTATCGGCTTCCGCGAGGCTTTCTTCATCCTGCTGTTGGCCCCCGAGTTCTATCTGCCGTTCCGGCTGCTGGGCAGCCATTTTCATGCCGGTGCCGCGGCCGCAGCCGCCGCCGAACGGATTACCGGCCTGCTGGCCGTGCCGGTGCCGGCGACGGTGGCTTTCGGCGACAAACCCTTCACCCCTGCCGCCGGCGTGGCTGTGGAGTTCATCGATGTCGATTACGCCTATCCCGGCCGGGAGGCGCCCGCCCTCCAGGGCGTTTCCTTCACTCTGCCGGCCGGCCGGCGTCTCGCCCTTGTCGGCCCAAGCGGCGCCGGCAAAACTACGGTCATCAACCTGCTGTTGGGCTTCGCGGCTCCCAGCCGGGGCACCATCCGTGTCAACGGCCAGGAGCTTCGGGAAGTACGGCGGCAGGACTGGCTGCAGCAGATAGCCTACATTCCCCAGTTTCCCCACATTATCGCCGGCACGGTGGCCGACAACATCCGCCTGGGAGCCGAGGGGCCGGTCGCCTCGCTGCCGGCGGCCGCGACCGCCGCCGAAGCCCATGAATTCATCAGCCGCCTGCCGCAGGGCTACCAAACCGTCATCGGTGAGGGTGGCCTGGCCCTGAGTGGCGGCGAGGCTCAGCGCATCGCCATCGCCCGCGCCTTTTTCCGCCAGGCAGCCCTGGTTATTCTTGACGAGGCGACAAGCGCCCTCGACCCCCGCACCGAGAAAGCCGTACAAGCCGCTCTGACAAGACTGCTCGCCGGCCGGACGGTGCTGACGGTGGCCCACCGCCTGAGTACAGTAAAGACGGCCGATCTTATCGTCGTGCTGAGCGAAGGCCGGGTCGCCGAGCAGGGACGGCACAGCGAACTGGTGGCCGGGGCTGGCCTTTATTCCCGGCTTATCGCCGCCTACCGGGGGACGCCATGAACACCTTGAAGCGCCTTCTTATGCTGGCCAGGCCGGTCTGGCTGCCGCTGGCCGGCGCGACTGCCTGCGGCGTTCTGGCCGTCGGTGCCGGCGTCGGCCTGCTGGCCACCGCCGCCTACCTTATTGCCAGCGCCGCCCGGCAACCGCCGCTGGCCGCCCTGTCCGTCGCCATTGTCGGCGTGCGCCTGTTTACCCTGGTACGGGCGGCTGCCCGCTACCTCGAGCGCTATCTGGCCCATGACGCCGCCTTGCGCCTTTTAAGCAGGCTGCGGGCCGGGCTGTACGCCGCCATCGAGCCGCTGACCCCTGTCCGCCTGGCCAGGATAGGCGAAGGCGACCTCTTTACCCGGCTGATCGCCGATATCGACACCTTGCAGTACGTCTTCCCACGACTGCTGCTGCCGATTATTGTGGCTATATTTGTGCTGGCCGGGCTGGCCGTTTTCCTCGGCGCATTCGCCGGCTGCCTGGTATTTCCGGCCTTCGTCGGCCTCCTGCTGGCCGGCCTTATCTTGCCGCTGGCCGTATTCCGGTCGGGGGCGACCATCGGCCGCAGCCTGGTAGCAGACCGGTCCGAACTTACCATCGCCCTCGCCGACAGCCTGCACGGCTGGCGCGAACTGGCGGCTGCCGGTCTGGGCGACCGCCTGAGCCAGCGGATTGCCGCGGCCGACCGCGCCTTCTCCAGGACTCAGCGACAGGCAGCCAACCTCAGTGGCCTGGCCGATGCCGCCGGCGGCTTCATCACCAGCCTTACCTGGCTGGCGGTTTTCCTTGTGGCCGCCGACCTGGTGGAAAGCGGCCAACTGCCGGGAGTCTACCTGGGAGCGCTGGCCCTGGCCGTCCAGGGAATGGCCGAGGCCTTTCTGCCGCTGGTCGGCATTTATCGTCAGTGGGGCGAGAGCGCGGCCGCGGCCGAGCGCCTCTTTTCCCTGGCTGCCGCCGAGCCGGCCGTAAACGAACCGGTTGCCCCGGCTGCCGGGCCGGTCAGCTTTGATCTTGAGGTACAAGACATCCGTTTCCGCTACCGGTCCGACGGACCGCGGGTCCTTGACGGACTTTCCTTTGCCCTGCCGGCCGGCGGCCGGGTAGCCGTCGTCGGCGCCAGCGGCGGCGGCAAAACCACCCTGGCCGGCCTGCTGCTAAGGCTGCTGGACCACGAAAGCGGCAGCATCCGTCTGGGCGGGCGGGAGCTCTGCGACTACCCGCCGGCGGCTGTCCAGGCTGCCATCGGCGTGGTAGAGCAACAAACCCATCTGTTTAACGCTACCCTGGCCGACAATATCCGCCTGGCGAAGCCTACCGCCGGCGAAGCCGAGCTTGTCGCCGCCGTTCGCGCCGCCGGCCTGGGGATGGTCATCGACGAATGGCCGCTGGGGCTGGCGACGCCGGTGGGCGAGGGCGGTCATAGCCTGTCTGGCGGCGAACGGCAGCGAGTGGCCATCGCCCGCGTGCTCCTGAAAAATCCGCCGATGCTCATCCTCGACGAGCCAGCCGCCAACCTCGATCCGCTGACCGAGCAGGCCGTCTTGGAGAGCCTGCTTGAGAGCGCCGCCGGGCGGACGACCATCCTCATAACCCACCGTCTTGCCGGTCTGGCAGCCATGGACGACATCATCGTCCTGGAGGCGGGGCGGGTGGCTGAGCATGGCCGCCTGGACGAGCTGCTGGCCCGCCGCGGCCTGCTTTATGAACAATGGCGGCTGGAGCGGGAAATATTTTGACGGGAAACTCTGCGAGCCTCGACCATGGTCGAGGCTCGCTTATTCACCTGTCGAAGGCCAGCAGGATAACCGGGGTGCCATACTTCTTTGCCAATTCGCCTTCGTAGTCCCTGATGGCGGCTAGCTGATCGGGTGACAGTTTGGCCAGCGGCGGTTTCACTTCCATATCCATTTCCCCTTTCACTCCAGACATTCATCCATAACATCCCCAGGCTAAGCAAGTCTATTCCTCGACAACCAAAAGGAGCGAAACCTTCCGGTTTCGCTCCTTTGTCTTACAGGCGGTTGCTGGCGTTCAGGACATTTTTTATCTTATGCTGGACCATATTCTTGATGGCCTCGCGCGCCGGCCGCAGGTAATCGCGCGGGTCGAATTTCTCGGGGTTGAGGGCCAGGTACTCGCGGATGCTGGCGGTCATGGCCAGGCGCAGATCGGTATCGATGTTGATTTTGCAGACCCCCATCGTGCCGGCCTTCTTGAGCATATCCTCAGGCACGCCCTGGGCATCCTGGAGTTTGCCACCGTACTTATTGCACTTGGTGACGAACTCAGGCAGGACGGTGGAGGCGCCGTGGAGGACGATCGGGAAGCCTGGCAGCAGGCTGGCAATCTTCTGGAGCCGCTCGAAGTCAAGCTGGGGTTCGCCCTTGAATTTATAGGCGCCGTGGCTTGTGCCGATGGCGATGGCCAGCGAATCGACGCCGGTCCGGCGGACGAACTCGGCAGCCTGCTCGGGATCGGTATAGGTGGCGTCCTTGGCGCTGACGTTGACGGCATCTTCGACGCCGGCCAGCCGGCCCAGTTCGCCTTCCACCACCACGCCGCGGGCATGCGCGTACTCAACCACTTTCTTGGTGACGGCGATGTTCTCCTCAAAAGGATGCTTCGAGCCGTCGATCATGACCGAAGTGAAGCCGCCGTCGACGCAGGCCTTGCAGATTTCGAAATCCTCGCCATGATCAAGATGCAGGCAGATCGGCAGGCCGGAATCTTCCACCGCCGCCTCGACCAGCTTCATCAGATAGACGTGCTTGGCATACTTGCGGGCACCGGCCGACACCTGGAGAATAAGCGGGGCCTGTTCTTCCTTGGCGGCTTCAACAATACCCTGGATTATCTCCATGTTATTGACGTTGAAGGCACCGACAGCGTACTTTCCGTAGGCATTTTTGAACATTTCCTTCGAAGATACGAGTGGCATCTGGATCCCTCCATTTAGATACTCTTTATCCCATATATGGTATTATACCATATTTATCGGCCGAGAATGTTATTAGGGCGGCCATTGGCGGAAAATGTTTGTCTACCTTGCTGAGAGGTCGGCCAGTAGACTACTCATGTCGGCCGGCAGCGGACTGGTCAGCGCCAGCCGCTGGCCGCCGGTGGGATGGCTGAAAGCCAGGCCGGCCGCATGAAGGGCCTGGCGGCTGATCAGGCCGACCGGGCCGCCGTACAAATCGTCGCCGTAAAGGGGATGGCCGATATGGGCCAGGTGAACGCGGATCTGATGAGTACGGCCGGTAAGCAGGCGGAGCTTCACCAGACTGCCCGGGCCGGCGGCGGCTACCGTCTCATAAGCGGTTACGGCCGGTTGCCCGTCGGCGCGGACCATCCTCAGGATTATGCTGTCAGGCCGGCGGCCGATAGGCGCCTCGATGGTGCCGGCGGCCGGATCGATGGCGCCGGTTACTACTGCCAGGTATTCGCGCTCGAGGCTTTTGCCGCTGAGCAGGTGGTGGACGAACGGGTTCTTGGCAATGAGGATGAGGCCGGATGTGTTGCGGTCAAGGCGGTGCACGGGATGGAACCCGGCCGCCGAACCCTGGCGACGGAGATGGTCGATGACGGCGTTGGCCAGAGTAATTTCCGGCGGGCCACTGGTCGGGTGGACCAGCAGGCCGGCCGGCTTGTCCACCACCAGCAACTGGTCGTCCTCGTAGCATATTGCCAGCGGCAGCGGCAGCGGTGCGATGTTGCTCGCCGCCGGCCAGTCGACTTCGACCGTGTCGCCCGGCTGGATGACGGTCGGCCAGGCAGCGGCCTGGCCGTTCACGCGAACGGCGGCCGGATCTTGCCTGAGCTTGCGCCGGAGGGTCAGCGACACGCCCTGGCGGCGGAGAAATTCACTTAGCTTTTGCGGTGCCTGACCGGGCGGCAGCCTGAAAACAAACATAGCCCTATTCCTTTCATCGATAACGATAGTTCTGTACCCCTACATTCGCGGCGCGGCCGGGCAAATCCTGGCAAAAAAAATCTGCCCTTGCAGGCAGCTTTTTATACCATATCCTGAATCAGGGCGATCAGCTCGGCCATATGTTCGCGTTCCGCGGTCATCGATTCCTTTAGGTAGTCGCTCATCGG
>JAEZLU010000313.1 GCA_023415075.1 Bacillota bacterium | reverse complement strand
ACCTGGTGCTGCTGGCGGTGTCGGTGGTTGTCGGTTTGCTGTGCGTGCTGCTTATCGGCATCCTGCTCATTCCGGTGCTGGTTATCCTGTGGCTGGTGCTGGTGGTGACGTCGATATTCGCCGCTATAAGGGCGCTTAATGGCGAGCATTACTGTTATCCCTTCATCCAGGGACTGGTGGCCAAACTTCAGTAAGGTATAAAGCCCTCCGCCAAGGAGGGCTTTTCTAGTTTGTGCAACCTTCTTCCCCACCTTCCTGTCCCCAGGTTTTTTGTATGCCCGGCCGCCTTTGGGCTTAAGCTATGGGAAAAGACAAAAAACCAGCCCGGCAGGGCTGGTGATACGGCAAGTATGGGCGTTCAGAAGCCGTCAGATGCTAGGTAGTAAGGTAAAGCGAGAGGCTGTTTAGAAAGTCCCATATGCAAGGCGCACCGGAAGAGCACGGTACCGTTTCCTCCGCGACCCATTTACGCGCGAGATTTGCACTAGCGCGGTTTAACAGCATCGGCCGCGTACACGGGACGTACGCAAGTAAGTGCTCTGAGGAGCAACGCAGCAGATGGGCTTTATAAACAGCCTCCCAATTATCGCTGCATATACTCAGGTTGGCGGTTTTTGAAATAAACGGGCGTGAGCCCGCACGCCTCAGCCATGTCGAAGGCCAGGGCGAAATGGTTGCCGATGTCCGCCGGCTTGTGAGCGTCGGAGCCGATGGTGACATGGCGGCCGCCGAGTTGGCGAAAGCGATGGTATATGGGCAGGAGGGCGGCGACGCTGTCGGCATTTCCCAGGCGGCGGGTGTTGATCTCGATGGCTTTGCCGAGGTCCACCAGCCGTCCGAGAATAGCGTCAAGGTAGTCGGTAAATTCGCCGTAGTAAATCTCAGGGTCGGCATAACGGGCGTAGCGGGCGATGTAGTCGACATGCCCGAGGCTGTCGATGAAGTCGTAGGTGGCCAGGCAGGCCAGCATGGAGTCGAAGTAGTGGCCGAAGACTTCCTGTTTGCTGCGGCCGAGGTAGAATTCCTCGAGGTAGATATCGATCCCGTCGACGAGATGGATAGAGCCGATGACATAGTCAAAGGGCCGGCCGGCAATGAGGCCGGCGTTCTCGCGGACAAGGTCGGGCCGCATGCCGATTTCGACGCCGAGGAGCAGGTCGTCGCCGCGCCCGGGCAGGTAGGCGCGGAAATATTCGTCGACGTCGAAGAGGAAGGCCTGCGGTTTGGGAAAGTCAAGATCCATGTGCTCGGTAACGATAAGCCCCAGGCCGAGCTCCCGCCCACGGGCGGCCGCTGCCGCCAGGGTCATGCGGGAGTCGGTGGAAAAGGTTGTATGCAGATGGGTGTCGTATAACATGCCAGCCTCCGTAGTGTTTTTTGGATGGCCTAGACCGCCGGTTTGCGGCGGGTCTGGTAAAGGCCCCAGAAAATAATGGCGGCTCCGGCGAGCTGCAGCAGGCCGAATTCTTCGCCAAGCATGAAGTAGCCGGCGATGATGGAGAAGACGGGGCAGAAGTTGTTGTAAACGGCTGCATGGGCGCTGCCGACTTTGGCGACACCCCACAGGAAAAGGTAGTTGCCAAGACAAAGGCCGGCGGCACCGGAGTAGGTCATGCTGAGCCAGGCGTCGGCCGGGATGGTTGACCAGGAAAGGCTGAGAAAGTCGGGCAGGGATATGAGGGTGAAGAGAATGGCCGAAACGGTGGTGACGACGGCGGTGACCTGATAGGGCGAGTATTTGGCGAGCAGGTCTTTGGAAAAGACGGTATAGTAGCCGTAGCCGGCCTGGCCGGCCAGCAGCATAACAGCTCCCAGAAGGTGCGGGCCGGCCAGGCTGACTTCTTTGCCTGAGCCGAGGACGATAAGGAAGATTCCGGCCATGGAAGCAACAATACCGAGCAGTATCTGGCGGCTTATTCGTTCGAGGCCGAAGGCGCGGTTGATGAGAGCGACACTGACCGGGATGAGCGACAGGATAAGCGAGGAATTGCCGGCGGTGGTGTTCTGGACGCCAACGGTGAAAAAGAGCTGGAAGACGAAGAACCCAACCAGGCTTATGAGGAGAAACGGCTTCACGTCCTGGCGGTCGATCGGCCGGTAGCGGCCGCTGGCGGCGACGGCCGGCCAGGCGACGGCGAGGGCGATATCGAGGCGCAGGGCGTTGTAGGGTACCGGCGAGACGTTGGCCAGGCCGATTTTGACCACGGCCGGGTGAATACCCCAGAGAAAGGCTACGAGCAGTAAAACTAGTTCGACGTAGTAGTTGCTGAGCTTGTGCATTGGTGCCCTTTCTGCATCATGTTAGTGCGGCTGGAGGCTGAATTATATATATTCCTGCCACGGGCGGCAATTCCTCCCGCAGCCGGCCGGTTCTTTCGGCGGCGGTAATATTTTTCGGTTTTTTTGCAAACAGCCATTTATTCAGCGCCTTTTTTGCGGTATAATTATTATAGGATTAATTGATAATGTTTTTCATTTACGCCAAAAGGAGGCGAGCCGGGTGAGCGGGGAGTTTACTTTGGATCAGGCCAATGAACGCGATTCTCTGCAGATAACCAGGCTGTTCGGCAAAAGTAAGACACGGCTGCGGATGCTGCAGATGGGGATAACGCCGGGAACGAGCGTCGAGGTGCTGCGCCGGGCGCCGCTGGCCGACCCTGTGGAGATAGTGGTGCGGGGAGCCAAGCTGGCCCTTCGCCAGGAAGAAGCAAAAAATATCGCCGTAGTGAGGATTGGCAATGACGGCTAAGGCGGTCTCGGTGGCTCTGGTAGGCAACCCGAACGTGGGCAAGAGCGCCCTGTTCAATGCCCTGACCGGCTCGGCCCAGCTGATCGGCAACTGGTGCGGCAAAACGACCGAAGCCTGCACCACCGAGGTGAACTACGGCGGCCGGCTGGTGGATTTCACCGACCTGCCGGGCATTTACGGCTTCGGCCACGCTTCCCGCGAAGAGACGCTGGTGGACAAGTACCTCCGCGCCGCGGGACCGGACGTGGTCATGGTCGTGGTGGACGCGCTCAACCTGGCCCGCAATTTATACCTCGTCCTCGAGGTGCTGGAGCGCTACGGACGGGCGGTGGTCGTCCTTAATAAGATGGATGCCGCCGACGAGCACGGAATGGTTATCGACGAGACACGGCTGGCCGCCCTGCTGGGAGTGCCGGTTGTGCCGACGGCGGCCACCGGCCGCCAGGACGCCGCCGCTCTGTACGAGGCTTTGTTCGCCGTGGCCGACGGTACTGCGGCGATTAAGCCATACCAGGTGGTTTATTCGCCGGCGTTGGAAACGCTGCTGGCCGGTACGCCGGCAGCTGCCGCCGGCGGCCCCGATTCGGCCCGCTGGCTTGCGGTCGAGGCGCTCGAGGAAACGGACGAGGAGATGCAGGTGGAGATTATCAACGCCCGCTACGCGGCGGCGGCCGAGCTGGCTGCCCAGTGCCTGGTCCATCTGCCGACCGAGTCGCTGACCGACAAGCTTGACTACTGGGCGCTGCACCGCTACGCCGGCGTGCCGATCATGACAGCGGTGTTCGCGGTTTTATTTTTCCTGACTTTTTCGGTGAGCCGGCCGCTGTCCGATCTTATCGGCGAGGGCTTTTCGCTCGCCAAAGAGGCGGCCGAGGCGACGCTGCCGGGCCTCGGGGTGCCGGAGCTGGCGGTCAGCCTGATAAGCGACGGACTGCTGAGCGGCCTTGGAGCCACGCTGGGCTTCCTGCCGCAAATAGCGATATTTTTCCTGGTGTATCACATTATTCAGGACAGCGGCTATATCGTGCGGGTAGCTTTCCTGATGGACCGGGCAATGAGCTCGATCGGCCTGAACGGCAAGATTTTTATCCCGCTGGTGGCCGGCTACAGTTGTAATGTAAGCGGCATTCTGGCCTCACGCATCCTGACGAGCCGTTACGACCGGATGGTGGCGGTGCTGGCGAGTTCCTTCGCCCCCTGCTCGGCTCGCCTGGGGGTGATGGTTTTCATGGTATCGGCCTTCTTTCCGTCCGGCCAGGCGACGCTGGTCATGCTGGGACTGCTGGCGATCAGTGTGGCAATGATGGCGACGGTGGCTCACCTTGTCCGCTTTTTCGCCACACCGGACGAGTCGTCGACTTTCATGACCGAAGTGCCTGTATACCATATGCCGGACTGGAAGCACCTGCTGTACGATACCGGGGCCCGCACGCTGCATTTTCTCCGGCGGATCCGTAACGTGATAATCCTGTCGTCGGTCATCGTCTGGTATTTGTCGTCCTTCCCGGCCGGTCCCTTCGAGGGTACCTATCTGGCACGTATCGGCCAGACGCTGGCGCCGTTCGGCGCTCTCCTGGGCCTTGACTGGCAGCTCATAGTGGCCCTGATCGCCGGCATTCCGGCCAAGGAGTCGGCGCTGACGACGCTGGGGGTCATGTACCATACGACCGGCGACAGCGGCGGCCTCGGTCAGGTTTTGGCCAGCCAGATTTCGCCGCTGGCGGCTTTCACTTTCCTGGTGGTTTATATGACCTATATCCCCTGCCTGGCCACCGTTATCACTATTTACCAGGAGATGCGCAACTGGTCGGTGGCGATCTTTAGCGTGTACGGCAGTGTGCTGCTGTCGTTTCTGCTGGGAATTCTGTCATATAGCATCGGTAAATTTCTTATGTAAATAGTGCAGGAATAATTAAGCCCCGGCAGCTGGCCGGGGCTTTTTGCATAAAAGTTTTATCGGGACCGTTCAGAAAGCCCCAGGTGCTAGGCGCGATGAGGCTGTGCAGCACCGTTGCCTCTGAAACCAATTTGTATACCTGGTTTGCACGGGCACGGTTAATAGCATCGCGCGTACACGGGACGTACGCTAGCAAGCAAACGTAGAAGCAAGTGCGCCGTTCTTAGCGCTGATGCGATCGCTTATGCCCGTAGGGCGAAGGCTTAGAACGGCAGCCTACCCTTTACGGGTGCAACGCAGATGGGGCTTTATCAACGGTCCTCTATTTTTGTGAAGTGACCAGCGGCTGGAGTTTGCCGTTCTTTATCGTCGCCAGTATCAGGTATTTGCCAGTGTCGTCGCCGCTGGCGTCGAAGCGGGGCTCGCCGGTCACCAGGGTGAGGCCGGCGGTTTTGGCAAGGGCGTCCCGCAGGGGGCCGGGAGCGGCCGAGTCGGCCCGTTTGACAGCGTCGGCGATGATGTGAACGGCGTCATAGGTCTGAGCGGCCATGGGACCGGGGGCTTCGCCGTAGCGGCCTTTATACTTGGCTATGAACTCCTGGCCGCGGGGGCCGGGAGCTTCGGCCAGGAAGGTCTGGCTGAGGATGAGGCCGTTGACGGCGCCGCCGCCAAGCTCGATAAGGCTGGTGGCCATCAGCGAAGGGGCGAACAGCTGGACACCCAGCCGCATGGCGCGGGCCTGCTTGGCTATGAGGGCGGTGTCGGCAGGCTGGCCCCACAGGAAGATGGCCTGGGCGTCGCTTTCTTTGATGGCCGTCAGTTGGGTTTTGTAGTCCTTGTCGCCGGCAGCGTAGATGTGGCCGGCCACGACCTGAAGGCCCTGCTGCTTGGCGGCGGCCCCCAGTAAACGGGCGCCGCCCTGGCCGTATTCGTCGTCGGCCGTGAGGGTGGCCACCCGGGCCAGGCCGAGGGTTTCCTTGGCGTATTTTACAACGGCGTCGGCTTCGAGGTCTTCGCGCAGGGCGGTACGGAACAGCCATTTGTTGCCCTGCTGGGTAACGGCGGTGCCGGTAGCTCCGGCGGTGACCTGCGGCACGCCGGCCCGGGCGGTTATGACCATGGCGGCCAAGGTCGCCGGGTTTTGGACCGGGCCGAGGATAAGGCCGGTTTTGACCTGGCTGATGAGTTTGCCGGCCGCGCTGGCGGCTTTGGTCGGGTTGCCGGCATCGTCCTCGAAGAAGACTTCGAGCTGCCAGCCGCCGGCACCGCCGTTGGCGTTGATCTCGTCGACCGCCAGCCGGGCGGCCCGGTGCTGGGCCTGGCCGAGGGCGGTAAAGGA
>JAEZLU010000272.1 GCA_023415075.1 Bacillota bacterium | reverse complement strand
GCCACGATATAGTCGGCATCCACCCGCTCGAAGGTCTCGATATTGTGCCTGGCGAATACCTTGCCGAGTTCGCTGTCGCCTGACAGGAAGACCGGCGTCGCGCAGCAGTGCTGGAGAGGCGGCAGCGTCACCTCGACGTCGTTGGCCGTCAGCACGTTCACCACCGACCGGCCGACATCGGTGTAAATATAATTGATCGTGCAGCCGGTGAAAAAGGCGACCTTCATCTTCGGCTTCGCCACCTTGACCGTTTCCGGCAACTGACTCCTGAGCGGCGTGGCGGCAATCGGGGCCATCACCCGCCGGCGGTCGAGGCCGGGCATCGGGAAGCGGGCCACCGTCGCCAGGCGGCCGGGCAGCTTCCTGAAGGCCAGCGGCCCGAACAGGCCGGCCATCCGCAGGCCGAAATCGAAGAATTGCCGGTTCTTCAGCATCCCGAAGATCATCTTCTTCAGCGGATGCAGGCCGCGGGCCTTGACCACCGCCTCCCGGCCCTTGATTATCAGCTCGTCGGCCTTCACGCCGCACGGGCACTTGGCGGTGCAGGCCTTGCAGTTCACGCACATCGCCATCCGCTGATCGAAGCCGGCGCTGATCTCGCTCCGGCCGGTCAGCACCGCCTCCATCAGGGCAATCTTGCCGCGGGCCACCGTCGACTCGCTCTTAAGCTCCTTGTATATCGGGCAGACCTCCATGCAGTTGCCGCACTTCATGCAGTTGGCTACCGCGTCCTCCAGCTCGGCCAGCAGTTTTTTGTCGTCGCTCATCCTCGGCACCCCCCGACCAAATTTCCCGGGTTCAGGATACAGTTGGCGTCAAACGCCCGCTTAACAGCCCGCATCGCTGCCAGGCCGGCCGGGCCGAATTGCGCCTCCGCCGCCCCCGGCAGAAGGCCCGGGCCACCGGCCAGCGTTCCGCCCAGAGCCCTCGCTGCCGCGTACAGCTCGGTCAGCGCCGCCTCAATCCGTGCCATCTCGGCGCCATCGCCCCTGTCGCCGGCGATCGCCAGCTGCAGATTACCGTCACCGGCATGGCCGAACGCGCCGATCGTCAGCATATGCTTGGCGGCGGCGACGTTCACCGCCTGCATCAGTGCCGGCACCTGGCCGCGGGACACGGCCGCGTCGAGCAGCCAGGTCGACGGCCGCAACTTCGCCAGAGCCGGCAGGGCCGCCCGGCGGACTGCCCACATATTCTCACCCTCGGCCGCGTCGGCAGCCACCCGGATCTCGCCGGCCTCACACTGTCTCAGCACCTCGGCCGCCGTGGCCGTCTCCTTATCCGTCACCTCGGCGATGCCATCCAGCTCGATCAGCAGGAAGGACCCGGCGCCTGCCAGCAGGGCGACCCTGGCATGGTCCGCCGCCGCCCGGGCTGTAGTTGTGTCCATTATCTCCAGTGCCGCCGGCGTTATCTTGGCGGCAATTATCGCTGTTACCGCCCGGCCGGCGTCCTCCGGCGAGGCGAACGCAGCCAGCAGGCTCCTTCTGGTCGCCGGCGCCGGCATCAGCTTGACTGTCACTCGGGTGATCACCGCCAGCGTGCCCTGCGAGCCGGTTATCAACTTGGTCAGATCATAGCCGGCCACATCCTTCACCGTCTTGCCGCCGGTCTGTAGCACCCGGCCGTCGGCCAGCACCACCTCGAGACCCATCACATAATGCTTGGAAACCCCGTATTTCACATCGTGCAGGCCGCCGGCCCCCGTCGCCACCGTGCCCCCCAGAGTGGCCGCCGGCAGCGTCCCGGGGTCAGGCGGGTAAAAAAGGCCGTGCTCGGCTACTGCCCGGTTCAGCTCGCTCACCGCCACGCCCGGCTCGGCCACGGCGACCAGGTTTGCGGTATCAATCTCGATTATCCGGTTCATTCTGGACAGTGCCAGCACCAGGCCGTCCGCGGTCGCCACTACGCCGCCGCCCAGACTGGAGCCCGCCCCCCGCGGGCAGACCGGCACCTTCACTCCGTTGGCCAGCGCCAGCACCGCCGACACCTCGGCCGTATTTGCCGGTAGCACCGCCGCCGCTGGCAAAACGTCGCTACCGGCGGCATACCTGCGCAAAGCAGTCTGATCCGTCAGGACATTCTCCGCGCCGACAATTTCTCCGAGGGCGTCGATAAAGCTGCTCTCCATATCTCCCGCTCCTTCAAAAAAAATATTATCTAAAAAATCCAACAATTTAACATCTCCGGGTATCGGGCCGTTAAAATTACCTTTGACGGCCGTTCGTAAAAATCCTACAAAACTCAGGCAAAATATAAAAAATCGCCGACAGGAAAAGCCGACCGGCGATGGCGAACACTAAACCAGCAACATCGCGGAAAGGAGGGAGGACCGGCGCCATGGCCGCCAAAGTGAAAACAGTGATCTCCGCCTCCCGCCGCACCGACCTGCCCCACTGCCACTACCCCTGGCTGCAGGCCTGCCTGGCCCGCGGCGAAGCCCGTGTCGCCAACCCCCGCTTCCCGGAGACCAGCTACCGGGTCGACCTCAGCCCCGACAACGTCCACTCCATCGTCCTCTGGAGCAAGGACTTCGCCAATGTCCTCAAGGCTCCCGGCCGGCTTGCCGACTACAACCTCTACTTCCACTACACCATAAACAACTACTCGCCCAGCCTAGAGCCGGGCGTTCCCGCTTACGAGGACAGCCTGCGGACCCTGGATGGCCTGCTGGCCCGCTACCGGCCGGCCCAGTTCACCATCCGCTTCGATCCGGTCATCATCTCTAGCGGCGGCGAGCTCAGCCCGACGCCAGCTAAACCCGGCCGGGCCAGATTGGCCGCTTTCGCCCGCCTGTGCCGCGACCTGGCGGCCCTGGGTCTTTGCGCCGGACGCCTGGCCACCTCCTATGTCGTCCTCTACCCCCACGTCGCCCGCCGCCTGGCCGCCGCCGGCGGTCTCGGCCTCGTGCCTCTGACCGGCGACCACCTGCGCCTCTTCTTCCAGCGCCTGGCTGAAACGGCCGGCGAACACGGGCTGTCCCTCTATGCCTGCGCCGCCCCGGCCCTGGCCGGTATACCCGGCCTGGCAGCCGGCCGCTGCGTTGACGGCCCGCTGCTTGAAGAGCTCTTCGGCGGCCGGGTCTCACGGGCCGCCGACAACGGCCAGCGCCAGGCCTGCGGTTGCACCGCCAGCCGCGACATCGGCGGGTATGGGCAGCAGTGCAACTGCGGCTGCCTCTATTGCTATGCGAGAAAATAGCGAAATAACTTAAGGTGTCAAATTCGTAGTCGTAACAAAAACTGTACTAAAAAGCAGTAATACTGCGACCCCTGACAGGCCTGATACTGCCTTGTCTCTCCGCGCCCAAAGATGATGCCCGGCCTCGCCGGCTCGTTCCATCGGAAATCAGGCGCCTCGCGTTACCTGTTTATAAAAAAATTCATATTTTTTCCAATTAAATATTGAAAAAACACGTAAAGGATATTAAAATTTTAATAGATAAGTTTGATTGTTGCCTTCGGTCATGGATCCAAACACCAATATTACGTCGTCGATGCCTTGTTCTTATAAGGAAGTCCAGCAAAGCAAAACTTTAATGGCTTTTGTTTTGCTGGATTTTTGTTGGAATGAGGGATAGCCCAGCCCGCACGGCGGTTTTCAGTCGGCAAAATCAAGTATTTAAGAAGGGAGCAAGCTATTTTGGGTATTGTAATTTCTTTAATCGTAACTTTTTGGGTGGGTTTCCTCATCACCAAAAAGTACAAGCCACAGCCTGTCTTATTTATGGGCGGCCTCTTGCTCATGTTTATCGCCGTGGCCTTCGGCCTAGGGACGATCCTGCCCCAGAAAGATAGCACCGGCTCGGCCATCTTCGACGCCTTCGAATTCATCCGGGCGACCTTCAGCTCCAACGTGGCCTCCCTCGGCCTGAACATCATGGCCGTGGGCGGGTTCGCCCGCTACATGGACCACATCGGCGCCAGCAAAGCGTTGGTCAAGCTCACCATCAGGCCGCTTTTGGCCCTGCGCGCCCCCTATATGGTCATGGCTGGCGCCTGGATTGTCGGTATGCTGATCGGCCTCTGCATCAACAGCGCCTCCGGCCTGGCCATGCTGCTCATGGTCACCCTCTTTCCGATCCTCATCAGCCTGGGTGTGAGCCGCCTGTCGGCCACGGCGGCGATTGCCACCACCCTTTGCTTTGACTGGAGCCCCAGCGACGTCGGCACCATCCTGGCAGCCCAGACCGCCGGCCTCGACCCCGTCCTGTACTGGACCAACTACCAGGTGCCCACCGTCCTGGTCGCCTTCGTGGTCGTCGCCGTCCTTCACTACATCGTCCAGAAACGGTTCGACGAAAAAGCCG
>JAEZLU010000259.1 GCA_023415075.1 Bacillota bacterium | reverse complement strand
AGTGTTATTGGTCAGATAGGCTATCAGCAGGGTTAAGCCCTTGGCGACGGCGGCCGCCATGATAGCAAAAAAAGACACCAATACCTTTCACCCCCGGCTACGTGTTTATTGCTTCATTGTATGGGGGTAGGCGGCAAAGTGTGCCTGTAAACTGATGGCAGAAAAAAACAGGCAGGCCGTGAACGGCCCACCAGCCTTTATCATCTGTTTATATTTTGAGTTTATTTTCTTCAGCGGTGGTGTAATGAATGCTTATATCCTTTATCTGCCGGAACTATGCAAAAAGGCTCCCCCAACCAACAAATCCGGCCAAGGTGTCGCCCGGTGCCGACTAAACACCGACCGGGAAGATATTTGTCTGGCTACGGTAAATAGTGTATAATCGCACCAGGAGAGTGATGAAGATGGAACGGTATATCGGTGATCTTGGCATACTCTTCGCCGCCGGCCTTGTCATCCTATACCTTGTTTGGGACAGGCTTTTCCCGCATTAACCCGGGAAGGCAGAGCCCGGCTGCCGCTTCCCGCGCAGCCAACCGGGAAAGAGCGCCGGTCACGGCGTCGCCGATGGCCCGGCTGAGTTTGACGACAATCGACAGCGGCGTGCTCTGCAGGTCGAGATAGCCCAGTTGACTGCCGGCGTTGACAACGCCGACAATTGATATATCGCCAACACATGGCAGGCGGTTGCCGACGGCAATCCCGGCCTCGACGCCGCCTTCCCAGGCCTCGATGTTGCCGATTTCACTGGCTTTCCCCAGGCAGGCATCAATGGCGATTATAACCGGGTGAAAATAGCAGGTTTTGATCAGGCCGATGGTTTCCACCAGATTGCCGGCGTGAACCGGCCGGTCGAGGCTGCCGTAAACGATGCAGGCGCCCCGTTCCTCAAGATAGGTCCCCACGAGCGGGCCCAGGGCGTCACCTGTATAACGGTCCGAGCCGATACACAGAGCAACCAACGGCCGCATGACGAATCCCTCCTGTATTTCCAAGAGACCAGTAAGATATCGGGTGAGCCTGTCGCCCAGGTCGTCGTCCCGCAGGTTGAGAATTAGTTTACGGGTGAACGGCCTAACCATTTTTCCCCTCCCTTTGCCAGCCGTCACTTCTCTTCTATCTCTATGCGGGCCACCGCCAATATTTGCCGAAAAAGCAGCCAGTGGCCGCAAAACGGCCAGGCTGCTTTCTTCTCGTCCGCAGATATAACTGTTTGCTTATATCATAAGCAATATCCCGAATGATCGGCATATGGGGCACAAGCGATTATTCGTGTTATAATTTAGCCAGATTACATTGGAGGTTGATACTATGCAGCTTGGGCAATTTGACCTGTTTTGCCAGGTAGCGCGCGTCAAGAGTTTTTCAAAAGCGGCCAAACTGCTCCATATATCTCAGCCTGCCATCAGCGCCCAAATTCACTCCATGGAAGAGTTTTACGGCATCAAACTCTTCGAGCGTACCCCCCACGGCGTCTCCCTGACCCCCGCCGGTACGGTTCTGTTCGACTACGCCAAACAGATTCTGGAGCTGCATGAAGATCTTGAACGCAAGCTTACCGGTATGGCCGACGAAAAGAACCAAAAGCTGGTCATCGGCGCAACGCCGACTGTCGGTAGCCACGCGTTGGCCTGCGGTATCTGGACCTTCAAGGACAAATACCCGGACCTTCAGATTAACCTGGAGATCAATAATCTCCAGGAAGTCGCCACCAAGGTGTACGAAAAAGACGTCGACCTGGCCATCGTCGAGTGTCCGGTAAAGGGCTACAAAGGCCTGACAACTAAAACGGTATTCACCGACGAACTGGTGGCTATCGTCCCCAAAAATGAATACTGGTCGGCCAAGACCAGCGTAACCCTCGAAGAGCTTATGAAGAACCGGCTTATCCTGCGCGAAGACGGCTCGGAACTCCACTACATCCTCGACGAAGTCTTAAAACCGCTCAGCCTCAGTTTTGCCGACCTCAAGCCGCGCACCACCATCTCCAGCTCGGTCGCCATAAAGGCGGCGGTGGAAAATGGCCACGGGGTCTCCATCGGCCTGCGGCTGACCGTTCAGAAGGAGCTACGTCACGGCACCATCCTGGCCCTCGCTATCGACAACATCGACCCGCGGGTCGAATATAACCTCGTCTACCGGGAGAACGACCTCTCCAGCGTCGCTAAGCGCTTCATCCGTTTCATCATTTCGCCGGGCGAGCTGGAAGTCTGCTAAAACGCTCGCGCGGCATCGGCAAAAAATTATCCGGACCGTTAAAAAGCCCCAGATGCAGCCGCGGCAAATCGTTTGCGACAGCGGCGCAGGTGGGGCTTTTTTTAGCAGTCCGGAAGTTCTTAAACTTTGATGATTTTGATCTGCCAGACATCCTTGTCGACTTCCTCGACATCAAATTTGTAGCCCTGCTTGTCGGCCCAAGCCAGGATGTTGCGGACCGACCGGCTGAAATCGGATTCGATAACCAGGCAGTCGCCGCTCTCCATTTTGTCGAGCTTGGCCTGGGCCATCAGCAAGGGATGCGGGCATATTTCCCCCAGCATATCGAGATAGTGCATCGCCATCAAATCGCCTCCCTGACGGTATATTTCGCCGTCACCGGCAAAAAACCTGTAAAGCTGGAAAACACGCAGAGAGAACGCTTCTCCCTGCGTGTTTTTTTTGATCCTTAGCCGACCAACGGCAGTTCGCTTTTGCCGTTGGCGACAGCCAGGGCTTGGGTTACGAAGGCGATATGCTCGGCAAGGTCGACGCCCATATCTTCCGCGCCCTTGATTATAGTATCGCGGTTGACGGCGCGGGCAAAAGCCTTGTCTTTCATCTTTTTCATAACCGACTTGACTTCGACATTGTCGAGGTTCTTATCGGGGCGGACCAAGGCGCAGGCGATGATAAAGCCGGTAAGTTCGTCAAGAGCGAGGAGGGTCTTCTGCAGGCGGCTGCGTTCGCCGGCCCAGTCGCGGGCGTGGGACTCGACATCGGCAATAAACTGATCGTCAAAGCCATGGGTGGCCAAGATTTCCCGGGCATGGTCAGGGTGCTCATGCGGGTACTTGTCAAAATCGATATCATGCAGAAGGCCGACGGCGCCCCAGTAATCCTCATCTTCGCCCCATTTTGCGGCATAGGCCCGCATGGCGATTTCCGTAGCCAGGCAGTGTTTCAAAAGCACTTCGCTTTTGACGTGCTCCCGGAGAATCGGCCAGACTTCTTCCCGTTTGGTTTTCATGGAAAGCCTCCTTGTCCACTGGTAAATTACTTTTTATTATAGCACATCGGCATTATCTGAAGGGGACCGGCATTAACCCGGCAATTTATCATAAAGTTTACGAAGAAGAAAAGAACCCGGAGGCGAAGCATGTATCCACCGGTAGTGCTGCTCGGCGGCCTGGCGCTGCTCTTAGGCGGCTTGGCGACAATGCGCTTGGGTCTGAAAAAACTGTTTTCCCCAGTCTTCCGCCGGCTGTTGGCCAAGCTGACCCTCAGCCCATGGCGGGGCTTCCTGGTGGGGGCGGTGGGCGCCGCCCTTGCCCAGAGCAGCACCATGATCATCCTGATGACCATCGGCCTGGTAAATGCCGAATATCTTTCGTTTTATCAGGGGCTGGGTATCGTCCTGGGGGCCAATGTCGGCACCTGCTCGACTGTCGGCCTGCTGTCCCTGGCCCCGCCCCTGCAGTATGTATTAGCTATTTTGCCGGTAAGTGCGGCAATCGCCGCACTGTCCGCCCGACTGCGGCCCATCGCCCTGGCGATTGCCGGCATGCTTGCCATGTTTTCCGGCGTCGGCTTTCTGGCCGAGGGACTGGCCGCCGTGTCCCAGCTCGAAATAATCGTCCGCTGGCTTACGTCGGCCGGACAAAACCCGCTGGCCGGAATCGGCGGCGGTATTCTCCTGACGTTTCTGTTTCAATCGAGCAGCGCGGCGACTGCCCTCTTAATGGTACTGGCGACCGAGGGGGCCGTCGACCTGACCGCCGCCGCTTATGGCATATACGGTAACAATATCGGCTCCTGCCTGTCGTCGCTGCTGGTGGGGGCCGGCGCGGCGCTGGCGGCCCGCAGGGTCGCCGTTGCCCATGTCGTCCTCAATATTGCAGGGGTCATTTTATTCCTGCCGGCCACCGGGCTGTTAACAACCGCCGCAACCTCCATTGCGGCCGACTTTGGCGTCCAAGTGGCGGTCATGCATACCCTGTTCAACCTGGTGTCGTCCCTGGTCGCCCTGCCGCTCTGCCGGCCGCTGGCCAGGCTAATCGTTTTTTTGGTGCCCCGGTAAGCCTGAACCAGGAGACCGCCCCTGGCTCATTACGGGCCGGAGGTCGCGATCGCAGGCAACGAGGACCAGCAGATAAATGGCAACGGCGGTGATAACAATGGTGCCGCCGGGGGCCATATCGAGATAGAAGGAAAGGGCCAGGCCGACGACGGTAGCCAGAACGGAAAAGGCAACCGCCCAGACCAGGGTCGTACGGAAACCGCGCCGCAACAGGTGGGCGGCCGCCACCGGCACGACCATCAAGGCGCTGACCAGCAGGATGCCTACTACCCGCATGCCCACCACCACCACCAGGGCGGTAAGGACGCTGAGGAGGATGCTTATGAGGCCAGTATTGACGCCGGCCACCCGAGCAATGTCTTCGTCGAACACCATAAGAAGCAGACGGTCATAGAACCAGCCGACGGTCGCTGCCACCAGCAGCCCGCAGACGGCGATCAGGGCCAGATCGGCGGCGGTTACGGTTAGGATGCTGCCGAAAAGGACGCCGAGCATGTTAGCCCCTGGCGTGCGGGCCATGCTGCTAAAAATCACGGCTAAGGCGATGCCTGTATAGAAGAGGATTGCCAAAGCGGTATCGGCGTGCTGGGCATGGCGACGGCGGATAAATTCGATGGCCCCGGCACCCAGCATGGTTACGGCGGCGGCGGCGGCTATCGGATAGACGCCAATCAGGTAGCCGCCCATGACGCCGGCGAACGCAATGTGGCCGAGGCCGTCGCCGATAAGGGCCTGACGCCTGACGACCACAAACATGCCGATAAGGGGACAGACGAAAGAGGTCACCAACCCGGCGACCAGCGCTCTTTGCATAAAGTCATAGCTGAAAAATTCCATACCGGTTTCCTCTTAACTGTTATAGTACAGCAGGTGGGGCGACTGGGCATGCACCTGGCGGAATTCGGCCATCCCGCCGTAGAAGCACAGGCCTTTGTTGATGCAGGCTGCCCTGTTGGCCCACTGGGTCACCTTGTCTACATCATGGGAAACGGCGACCACAGTGATGCCGAGGTTTCGGTTTAGCTGTCCCAAAAGCTCATAAATTTTGGTGCTTGTATCATAATCGACGCCGCTGGTCGGTTCATCCAAAAGAAGCAGGCGCGGCGTGCCGGCCAGGGCCCGCGCTACCATCACCCGCTGCTGCTGGCCGCCGGACAATTCGTCCACCCGGCGGCGTCGCACCGGTTCGAGCCCCACCAATTCAAGCATGTGATCGACTATATGGCGAATCTTCTCTTTGGTCAGTTGCTGCCGCCGGCCCCGCACCAGGCCCAGGGCCACGATCTCCTCGACAGTCGCTGGAAAGTCGGCGGTGTTGCGGGCGTAATTCTGGGGTACGTAGCCGATCTCGCCGGCGCGGACGGCCTCACTTACCGGCCTGCCGGCCACAGTCACCTGGCCGCAGTCCGGCTGGATGAGGCCGGCAATAAGTTTTATTATCGTGCTCTTACCGGCCCCATTAGGGCCGACCATGGCAATAAAATCGCCGGCGGCCATCGTCATGGACAGATCCTTGACGACGATGTTTTCACCATAGGCCAAACTGATATCAGTCAGTTTTATATCATACATGCCTGGTTTCTCCTCAAAGGAATCTAGATGCCTTCGGCCCGCGGCCCGAGTTCGCCCCGTTCAACCGCCCGCGCAAACAGGCCGCCCCTGGCCAACAGCTCGGCGTGGGTACCGCTTTCGAGCATCCGGCCATGGGACAGGTAGATCACCTTGTCCGAGGCCGACAGGGTTGAGAGGTGATGGGTTATGATAAAGGTTGCCCGACCGCGGCTGACATTGCGGATGGCGTCCATTACCTGCTTTTCCGCCTGCGAGTCGAGGGCGGCGGTAGGTTCATCGAGAACAAGGATGGCCGGATCGACGATGATCGCCCGGGCCAGGGCGATCCGCTGGCGCTGGCCGCCTGAAAGGTTGGCCCCCAGTTCGCCCACCGGATTATCGTAGCCGCGAGGCAATTCCATTATGAAATCATGGGCGTTAGCCAGTTTGGCGGCCCGCTCAACTTGGCTGTAGGTAGCGGTCGGCCGGCCGTAGCGGATATTCTCCAGAATGCTGGCGTTGAACAGGATGGGGTTTTGCTGGATAAAGCCTATTTTGTGGCGGAGAGAGCTGATTTTCAGGCGGCGGATATCAATGCCGTCGAGACAGACGGCGCCATCTTCAGGATCGTAGAACCGCAACAACAGGTTGGCGAAGGAAGACTTGCCGGCACCGCTGGGACCGACGACAGCCACGACTTCACCGGGGCCGGCGGTCAAACTGATATCCTTGAGCACCTCCGGGCCATCCGGGTAGCGGAAGGATACCTGCTTGAAGGCCACCTCACCCTTGGTTTCCGTTAGCTCGAGGTTACCGTCGACGACGGTGTGGGGCTGGCGCTCGAGGTCGCGAATCCTTTCCCAGGCAATCACGCCCAGTTTCATGCTCGAATAGGCCTGGGTGACTTTCCTGACCGGCACCGGTATGCCGATGATGTAAACGAGAAAGGCGAACAGGCCGCCGATGCTCAGGTTGCCGTTGATGACCTCCCGGCCGCCGACCCAGAGGATTACGGTAAGGCCGATGGTGGCCAGGAACTCCACCAGCGGGATAAGCATCGCGTTGAGGCGCTGCACCTTGAAATAATCGCTGGCCGCTTCCTTGATCTGGGCACTGAACCTTTTATACTCATAGTCCTCGCGGACATAGCTCTGCACCATCATCACCGACAAGATGGCCTGGTGGAGCATAGTGGTGACTTTGGACATGGTGTGCTCGAGTATGGCGCCCAGCCCGGCGATCTTGCGGTTGAAGTAGCCGATGGCAACAACTATGAACGGCAGGGTGAAAAAGGTCACCATGGCAAGCTGCCAGTTGAAGTAGATCATTATCGCCATGATCGCCAAAAGGTTTAGCGACTCCACCACCAAGTCGGCAATGCCGGTGGTCACCGCCTGCTGGATAAGCAAAAGATCGTTGGTGAAGTATGAGACGATGTTGCCGGTGGCCGTGTTGATGAAATAGCCGTAGTCTAGCGAATGCAGCCTGGCAAACATGTCCTGGCGCAGGCGGGCGATCATCAGGCTGCCGGCTTTGGCCATATTGTAGCTGTAGAAAAAGAAAAACAGGGCCCGCACCAGGTAAAGGGCAACGATGCCACCGACAATCATGTCCAGGTAGGCGAGGTCGCCGTTTTCCAGCGCGCCGTCGATAAGAAACTTTATTATTATAGGAGCCGAGAGGCCGGCGGCCGCGGCAATAATGAAACAGGCCACCGCAACAAACGTGAGCAGCCAATAGGGAATAATGAATTTTCGCCAGTAAAATTCCAGCATAAGCACGATCTCCATCCGGGGGACGGCGGTTTCGGCTATTAACTAAATCCCCTATAATTCTTTGACATATCTCGGTATCTTAAACAGTTTAATACAATTATTCCCGAAAAAAATCCTGTATTGGCGCGAAATAAAATTGGGAGGCCATAGCCTCCCTATTGCCGCTATACCCTGCGGGCACCAATATAGCGCGGACCCCAGTAGCTGTTTTCCAAATGATCTATGGCAACACCGCGACTGGAAGTTGCACTAATAAACTTGCCATCGCCCAGATAGATTCCTACATGGGAGACGCCGGAGGCATAGGTGGTGAAATACACGAGGTCGCCTTGCTGCAGCCGGGCCTTGCTCACCGGCTGGCCGAGCTCGAATTGCTCGTCCGCCATCCGCGGAAGGCTTATGCCGATTTTGGCAAAGACGTAGCGGGTAAAACCAGAGCAGTCGAAGCCGTTAGGGCTGTTGCCGCCGAACATGTACGGCACGCCGACATACTGGGTGGCAGACTGGAGAAGTCGCCGGACGGCGCTTACCGAATTGCCGCGGCTCACGGGAATGTCGCGGCCGACAAGCAGGCGAAAGGTTTCCGGTCCGACGACGCCGTCGGCCTCAAGGCCGCGATCATTTTGAAAGGCAATAACTGCAGTCGTCGTCATGGACCCAAATTCGCCGTCGGCCGGACCCGGCTTATAGCCAAGAGCGATAAGCTGCGACTGGATCTGGGCCACTTCGGGGCCCATGTCGCCTTCCTCGAAAACTGCCGAAGCCTGAACCATTGCGGTCATGGAAAGCAATAGCAGAAACAGAACCAGCGTCAAGTAAACCTTCTTCATTTTTCTCCTCTCAACACCCCGCAGTCGAGTGACGGCAAGCCACGCGTCTGGAGGTTAGTGCGCCTCACCGCCGGCTCGTGCATCCGGAAAGCCGGGCAAGGCTGCGCCTCGGGGATTAGCTGACGGGTTCGGGCTAGAGGAAGCAGATGCCCTACTGCGAAATCTCGCAGATTCACCCCTCTATATTTAGTGGTTCTCCCCTACCGAGATCGGACTCGGCGCTTTATCTTGTATTCA
>JAEZLU010000244.1 GCA_023415075.1 Bacillota bacterium | reverse complement strand
CCGCGGGCTTCGGCCGCCCTGACGAGCTCCTCGCAGTCTCTGGGCGAAAGCGGGCCGTGCTCGGCATCGAGAAAAACGAAGTCGAAGCCGGCCAGGCCGCATATCTCGACAAGCGCCGGGAAACAGCCCTGTATCATGCAGCCGGTGACCGCCTGCTTTTTCTGCAGCTTTTCTTTCAGCGGATTTTTGTACATGGTTATGCCCCCTTTTTCGCCCGGCAGGCGCGTTGCGGGCTTTGGCGGTTAAAGCTGTGGCGCCGGTATGGCCCACGCCTGCTCGCAGGCGCCGCCGAAGCGGTAGATGTTCGCTTCATCGAACGGCCGGCCGATGATTTGCAGGCCGACCGGCAGGCCGGCGGCCGACAGGCCGCAGGGCAGGGACATGGCGGGGAAGCCGAGCATGTTGATCGGACTGGTGAAGCGCAGCAGGGCGGCGCGGACCTGGTCGGCCTGCCCCTTGATGTGAATCTCCCGTTGATCGATGTCCGGCGGCAGGATCGGCAGCGTCGGCAGGACAACCACGTCGACCTTTTCCAGGGTCTCTAAAAGCTGCCGCCTGGCGACATGCCTATGCTGCTGGGCTTCGATGTACTCGTAAGCTTTAAGGGTTGCCGACGGCAGCAGGCGCTCTTTGACTTCCTGCTCGTAGCGGTCAGCCTGGGTGGCCAGGTTTTCCCGGTGGACGGCAAAGGCTTCGCCGCTCAGGATGGTCCGCTGGGCGGCTATGGCCGCCGGCCAGTCGGGCAGGTCGACGGCGCGGATTTCCGCCCCCAGCGTGGCCAGCAGTTTTGTGGCCGCGGTAAAGGCGTCGCCGACCGCCGGCTCGACGGCTTCGAGGAAGCCGGCCGTCGGTATGCCGATAACAGCGCCGGCGATGGTTTCGCCGATACGCCGGCTGAAATCTTCAGCCGGGACGTCAACCGAATAAGGGTCGCGGGCATCGGGTCCAGCCAAGGCATTGAGCAAAGCGGCGTTGTCAAATACCCTGCGGGTCATCGGCCCTACATGGTCGAGCGTCCAGCCCAGCGGATACACGCCGTGTTTGCTTACCCGGCCGAAGGTGGGCTTCATGCCGACAAGGCCGCAACAGGCAGCCGGAATGCGGACCGAGCCGCCGGTATCGGTGCCCAGGGCGGCGAGACACAGGCCGGCGGCAACGGCGGCCCCGGCGCCGCTGCTGGAGCCGCCCGTCATCTTCCGGCGGTCGTAGGGGTTTTTCACCGGGCCGAAATAGGACCGGTCACCCGTCGGGCCATAGGCAAATTGATGAGTATTCAGTTTGCCGAGGATAACCGCCCCGGCCTGGTTCAGCCTTTCGACGACAGCGGCGTCGTAGTCCGGCAGAAAGTCCTTATATATTTCCGACCCCATGGTCGTTCTGGCGTTTTTCGTATAAATCAGGTCTTTGAGACCGACGGGGACGCCGTGCAGCAGCCCCCGCCACCGGCCGGCGAGTATCGCGGCTTCGGCCTCGGCCGCAGCCGCCAGGGCCTCTTTCTCCCACACCGAAACGAAGGCATTCAGGTCAGAATTATGGGTTTCAATCCTGGCCAGCAGCATCCGCGTCAATTCCAGCGGCGACAGTCGCCTTTCCCGATATGCCGCCGACAGTGTCTTAAAATCCCAGCTGAGTATTTCCGTTAGCTGATCGCCTGGCATTGTTCGTATCACTCCTATTTTCCCGCTTCGCCGGGCAGAGGTTCGCCGGTTCCGGACGAAAGGCAGCGGTATTTATTATGCCTATTTCGGCCAGCGCCGACCGGGTTCCTGCCCCAAAGCAAGAAGGTTATGCCGGTTGCGGCATAACCTTCTTTATGGGATACACACCGAAAGGGAAAACCCCAGATGGGTCTGGCGCCAGCTCAGCGAGTCAACCGACCTAACCGATAGTTTACCTGGCGTTAAACGGATCTTTACACTGCAGGCAATTGACGCAGTTTTTAATTGCCCGAACCGCTGAGTTTGCGTTCCAGCAGCCTGCCGGGTATTGTGAAAACCAGATTGAAAATCAGGATGGTTATCACCAGCAGCGCGCCGATGCCGTTGGCGATGTCGACCCGGTCGGGCACCAGGCCGACTGCCATTACATACCACATGTGGACGGCCAGCGTTTCCCCGGCCGCCAGGAAGTTCGGGTCGGGAAGCTGCCGCGATACCGTCGTGCCGGCCGTAAAGATCAGGATGGCCGATTCGCCCAGGGCCCTGCCGGCGGTGAGGGTAAGGCCGGTTATCATCCCCGGCAGGGCGGTCGGCAGGACAACCCGCCAGATTGTCTGCCATTTGGTCGCCCCCAAGGCGAGGCTGGCCTCCCGGTACTGGAAGGGAACGGTTCTTATCGCTTCTTCGGTGACCCGCACCAGCACCGGTATGTTGAGCAGGGAAAGGGTGAGCGCGCCGCCGATGATGCTGAAGCCGAGACCGAGGGTGTTGACGAAGATTATCATGCCAAAAAGGCCCAGGACTATCGAGGGGACGGTCGCCAGGCTTTCGGTACTCAGCCGGATAAGGTCGGTCAGTCTGCTCTGGCCCGCGTACTCGGCCAGATAGATGCCGGCCCCGACCGCTACCGGTATCGAGAAAGCCATGGAGAGAAAAAGGATATAGAAAGAGTTGAACAGTTGCGGACCGACCCCGCCGCCGGCCCTGATGTCGCTCGACATGCCGGTGACGAAGTCCCAGGTCAGCACCGGCAGACCTTTATAGATGATATAGGTGAGGAACGCGGCCAGGATGGCCAGGATGATAAAGCCGGCCAGCCACAGGCCGATCTCGGCGATGCGGTCGGCGAGTCGCGGACTTATGAGCCTGTTGTCTTTCCTTGCAAAGGCTTTGCGGTCAATCGCTTCAGCGTCCATTTCAGGCCATCCTTCCTCCGGCCACTCGCCGGATAACCAGTATCATCGCCATTGAGAGCATCAGCAGCACCAGCGCCATGAGAAAAAGCGAGTTGCCCCAGGCCGAGCCGAACGGGGTGTTGCCCATCTCGACAACTATTTCGCTGGTGAGGGTTGAAGTCGGCATGAATAGCGAGCGGGCAACCTGCGGCGTATTGCCGATGACCATCTGAACAGCCATGGTTTCACCGACCGCCCGCGCCATGGCCAGGATTATCGAGGTTAGGATGCCGGGAAGAGCCGCCGGCAGGATGACGCCGGTGATGGTCTGCCAGCGGGTCGCGCCGAGAGCCAGCGAGCCTTCTTCGAGGGCCCGGGGGACCGAGCGGATGGCGTCCTCGGAGATGCTGATGATCGTCGGCAGGATCATTACGGCGAGTATTGCCGCCGCCGCCAGAAGGCCGAAGCCGGTATTGACGCCAAACTGCACCCTGATGTAGGGAACCAGGATGGTCAGGCCGATGAAGCCGTAGACAACCGAGGGTATAGCCACGTACAGGTCGGTGGCCGGCCGCATGACGGCTCTTAGCCGGGGCGGGGCGATTTTGGCCATGAAGATGGCTCCCGCCAACCCGAGGGGCCCGCCCAGCATGACCGCCAGGATTGTCACATAGGTCGAGCCGAGGATAAAGCTCAGGGCGCCGAACTTGCCCTCGGTGGGATCCCACTTGCCGGCAAAGAAAAACTCCGCCGGGCCTACTTCTTTGAAGGTCATCAGGCCCTGCTGGCCGACGAAGACGATAATGGCGGCGATTATAACAGTAAGCAGGAGGGCGCTGGCGATGAAAAGGTAACGCATGTAGCGGTCGTAAGCCAGTTTGAGGTTGTGGTCGCCGGATTTTGCCGATGATGCCATTGCGGTTTATCTCCCTTGCAGCCTGTGTAAATACTTTAGGATTCACTTTAATTATAAAGATTTATCAGCCAACGATTGTTAATGTCGTGTTAATTTATTGTTAAGTTTGCCGGCAACCGTAAAAGCAAAGCAGCGGCGCCCGCGGCGCCGCTGCTTTATCTATACTGGGGTGTTACTTCGGCATCTTGGTGAGCGGAATGAAGCCCTGCTTCTCGGCGTAGCTTTCCTGGAATTCCTTGCCGGTGGCGTACTCGATGAAGGCTTTCACCGCGCCGGTCGGTTCGCCTTTGGTGTACATGCGGCCGAAGGTGTAGACAGGGTATTTGCCGCCGGCCACGT
>JAEZLU010000231.1 GCA_023415075.1 Bacillota bacterium | reverse complement strand
GCTACCGCCAGGCCGGTCGGGTGGCAGAAGGTCTTGTCGTGGCGGAAGATTACCGTTTCGTCGCCGAGAGCCAGCGCTTTGGCGCCGGTGCCGACGGTGACCAGGCGGATGGGCGGCGCGGCCGCCGAGCCAAGGGCTTCCTTGGCCTCCTCCGAGACGTAGGGACACTGTTCGAGGGCGGCCTTGCCGGCGGCGATCGACATGGCGAAGGCCAGGCAGGTCGGGGCGCCGCACTCCTTGCAGTTCTTCTTGGGCAGTTGCTTGAAGATGTCCAAACCTGTTAAAGCCATGGTATTTCCCCTTTCGGATATTTCTTGTGGCTCGGTTCACTGCTAAGATAGCCGTCAACTCGGCGGAATCGTCAACCCAGGCGTCGAAGTTCCGGATAAACGTGCCATAGAGCTTGGGCCACCCACCGCGGGCACCGTCGCCTAACGGTCTCCTGACCGTCGTCTCCTCTCGCGGCCGTCCGTGGCCGCGAGTGCAGCGGTGGAGCGGCCGCTGCGCTAACGGCACGTACTTATCCTCCACAACGTCGCCTGGTTGTTGAGATTCCGCCGAGTCCAAACCTTTGCACTAAGCCTTGCTTGTTCTCGCCTTATTGCACGGCGCGGCCAGGGGCAGGCTGGCCCGCCCCCGGCGCGCAGAGTGTATTACATAATCGGCTCCATCGTCAGGGCCGGATGGCCTTTCTCCTCAAGGAAGGGCAGCACTTCGTCGATGGTGCAGCTGACCGTCTCGTCGGCGATTTTGTCGATAAAGTCCTCGCCCAGGCCCTGCCGTACGGCCTGTTCGGTGAGATCGGCCCGCAGGAATTCCTTGAGTTCTTTCGGCATCCAGACGATACGGGCGATGCCGCCGTCGGCGGTGATGAACTTGTTGCTGACGATGTAGCGGCGGCCGATGCCCATGAAGCCCGGCGACTGCAGGCCGCCGCCGACCGAGCCGGCCAGGGTGGAGAACGACATGCCGCAGGGGGTCTCGCCGGCGAATTCGCGGGTGGTGACCATAATGCCGTTGGCCTCGGGGGTGATCGCCAGGATGGCCTCGAAACAGCCGCAGGAGGTCATCGGCCGGTCCATCAGGGTGTAGAGGTTTACTTCCTCGAGCGTGCGGTTGGAGGCGGTGTACAGGTACTCGTTGACGTTCTGCCACATGCCCTTTTCGGCGTCGAGGCACTCGCCCTTGGCGATCGGCTGGTTGGGGCCGGTGGGGGTGATCTCGTTGGAGGCTTTGGCGTCCAGCCAGCTGACGGCGCCGCACAGGCCGACCCGCTCGGGGGTGACGATGCAGACATGGTTGGGGGCGAAGGATTGGCAGAGGATGCAGGAGTAGAAGGTGTCGACGGCGTCGTCGGTCAGGCCTTTGAGGCGGGCGTCGCGGGCGACGTACTTCTCGCGGGCCTCTTTGATCCGCGCGTCCACCAGGGCCTGATCGGTTATCAGGGTGACCTGGACACGGTCGACGATGGCCGGGTAGTCGGACTTGAACTTGGCCAGCAGGATCTCGCCGAGGTCGCGGATCTTGAGGCCGGCGGCGGCGGCCGTCTTGCCGATGCGCAGCCAGGCGAGGTCGCGCTGGGCGACGTGCCACAAGCCCTCGCCGTAGTTGATGAAGTAGTGGATGCGGCGCTCGAGGACGCCCTCGAAGTCTTCCTGCATCTTGCGGCCATATATGTCGACGACGATGCCGAGCGGCAGGCGGTCGCCTTCCTTGACGTCGGTGATCTCAGGGCCGATGACGGTTATCTTGCCGTCCTCGATCTCGTCAGGGCCGACCATCCGCACAAGTTCGAAGGCGGTGGTCTTGCCGCCGCCAAACTCCAGGTAGGCGTCGGCCCGCCGGATGGTCTCGCCTTCGAAGGCCGGACCGACAGTGATTGGCACCGGGATATCGACGATCTTCAGCTTGATGCCCCTGAGCTCGAGGGCCAGCTTGACCATTTTGTCGTAGTCGGGCTCGGAAACGAACCAGTCGGGGATTTCCTCGGCCAGCGGCTGGTCGGTGACCACCGGGAAGCCCATGCCGATGGCGCCCATCTCGGCGGCGACCCGCACTTCGTCAAGTTCGCCGAGGGCCAGCACGAAGGCGAACACCCGGCGGGCCTGGTAGGCCAGGGCCTCAGCCCGGGCGCCCGGCCTCACGCCGCCGAAGGCCAGGCCGGCCCGGTAGGCGAAGTTGACGGCGTGGATGGCCTGGGTGAAGTTGCCGAGGGGGAAGGCGATGTAGTCGACCCCCAGCTTGACGTTTTCCTCGAGGAGTTGCTCGATAATCTCGTTGACCAGGAAAATCATCAGGCCCTTGGACTGGAGGTTCTTGATGAGTTTAGCCGCTTCCTTGGAGGAGCGGGCCTTGCCGATGATGACGGCGACGCCGGGGATGGTGTTGTCGACCAGGGGCACGCCGAACTTGCGGAGGATAGGGTCGGTCAGGAAGCCGGTCCAGGGGGCTTCCTCCGGCTTGGCGCCGTTCAGGTAGCGGAGGGCTTCGATTATCTCGGCGGCGTAGTGGGTGGCCTCGCCGGCCAGTTTAGCGTTTTCGAAGGTGAGGTCCTCGCGGATGTGGCTGGAGCGGATGCGGCCAAGGATGGGCGGCAGGTCGCCGAGGACGTTCACTTCCTCGCCGGAGAGGGCGGTGATTACCGGCAGGCGGTAGGCGGTATCAGGGTATTTGACCGGCGCAGCGGCGCCGTGCTCCTTGATGGCCTTTTCCAGCAGGATCTGGGCGTAGCTGGTGGCGATAATCGCCCCGTCGTAGGTGGCTTTGAAGAGCGCGGTGGACATCTTTGTTCCCTTCCCTTTCCTACCGGCCTTCGCCGGCGGCGTATTTGGCCCTGGCCTGGCTGCGGACCTTGAGCTTCCAGGCCCGCTCGTCAAGGGCGGCCAGCAGCTTGTCGGCCCCTTTGTCGTAATCGGTGTCCATGATGAAATGGCCGCCGAAAACGTCTTTGGCGATCTGGGTGACGACGCCGTGCACCAAGTCGCTGCCGGTGGTGGGGGCGATGACGCCGATGTGGACCGGCAGGCCCATGGCGACGTTCCAGGCGCCGATGGCGACCGCCTTCTCGGACATCGGCTCGGGAGCTGAGGCCACGAAGGGCACCTCAGGGGTGTCGACGCCGAGTTCGTTGGCCATCAGCGTCAAAAGGTCGGTGGCCCGCGAGTTGTCGACGCACGAACCCATGTGGAAGATGAGTGGCAGGCCGGTCTTGAGGTCGGCCTTGTCGCCGATCCGCTTCAGAAAGGCCTTAAGGCCGGGGCCGGCATAAGCCTCGACCGCTTCGGGGGTCAGCAGGCCGCCCATGGCGTAGGCCTGGCCGGCGCAGCCGGTGGCGACGAGGAAGACGTCGTTGGCGGCCATTTTCTTGGCGACGCCCAGGTGGTTCTGGTTGTGGCTGCCCTTGAGGTTGTTGCAGCCGGCGAAGAGGGCGACGCCTTTTAGCTCGCCGGCCTTGATGGCGTCGGTCAGCACGCTGATCGGGTTTTCCGGATTGACGGCGGCAAAGATATCCAATATTGCCTCGAGGCTGAAGCCGGCGACGACTTTGTTTTTCTCGTCTGAGCGGCTGATCTTTTCCGGGTCGCGGTTTTTGTAGGTGTCGATGGCCAGGCGGATGATGGCCCGGGCGCTGTCGTAGGCGTGCTCCTCGTCAAATTCGAAGTGGTAGGCGCCAGGGATCTTGGTAAGGGCCATGGTGGTGATGAC
>JAEZLU010000226.1 GCA_023415075.1 Bacillota bacterium | reverse complement strand
ACATCGACATTACCACCATCATCTTCAACAACAGCATTTACGGCATGACCGGCGGCCAGTACTCGCCCCTCACCCCGGTGGCCTCCAGAGCCACTACCGCCCCCTTGGGCCATATCGAGCGGCCCTTTGACATCGCCGCCCTGGCCATTGCCGCCGGCGCCACTTACGTGGCTCGCGGCACCGCGTTCCATGCCGCCGCCCTAACCGACCTTGTAGTCAAAGGCATCGAAAACAAAGGCTTTTCCGTCATCGACGCCATAACCCAGTGCCCGATATCGTTCGGGCGCAAAAACAAGATGGGAACAGCTGCCGACATGCTTACCTGGCAGCGTGACCATGCCGTTTTGGCCCAAGCCGTGTCAAAAATGAATCCCGCAGACCTGGAGGGCAAGTTTGTTATCGGCGAACTCTATCGGACGGTTGCGCCCGAGTACACCGCCGAATACGACAAACTCATTGCCAAGGCGCAAGCGAGAGGGGGAAAAGAAAATTGATATGGCATATAAGCCTGTCTGGAACAGGCGGGCAAGGGATCATTTTGGCCGGTATTATCTTGGCCGAAGCGGCAATATTAGAAGGTAAACAAGCGATCCAAACCCAGTCTTACGGCCCTGAAGCCCGTGGTGGCGCCAGCAAAGCCGAAGTAATCATCTCCGACGCGGCGATTGACTACCCGAAAATCGTCGTCGCTGACATCCTGTTGGCGATGAGCCAGGAAGCCTGCACAAAATACGTGGGTCTCCTGAAAAAAGGCGGTAAGTTGATCGTCGACAACACAAACATCCAAGACATACCGGCGATTGATGCTGAAATCCTGTCAGCAGCCATAACAAAAGCCGCCCGCGAACAACTCGGCAACGCCATGTTTGCCAACATCATCGCCCTTGGGGTGCTGGTGGCCGGCACCGGCATCGTTGCCCGCGAGTCGATACTCAAAGCTGTTCTCCGGCGAGTACCTAAAGGAACGGAAGACGTCAATCAGCGAGCGCTGGAAATTGGCTTCCACTTGGGCGACGTAGCTAAGTGAATTCTCTAAAATAGGGAGGATTTCCGTATGGCTAACGACGCTTACAATCCTTTAAAAGTAGTGCAGCTGCAAATTAAAGAGGCTGCCGACGCTCTTGGTCTCGACCCCCGGATTCACGAACTTCTCAAAGAGCCCAGCCGCGTCCTCGAAGTTTCCATTCCCGTTAAGATGGACGACGGCACGGTCAAAGTCTTCAAAGGCTGGCGGTCTCAGCACGCCACCGCTCTCGGTCCGGCTAAAGGCGGCCTGCGCTACCACCCGGACGTTAATGTCGACGAAGTCAAAGCCCTGTCGATGTGGATGACCTTCAAATGCGGCGTTGTCGGCTTGCCTTACGGCGGCGGCAAAGGCGGCATCGCGGTCGACCCCCGCAAACTTTCGGCCCGTGAACTCGAAGCTCTGACCCGCGGCTTTATCCAGGGTATCGCCCCGGTTATCGGCCCGGACAAAGACATCCCGGCCCCTGACGTCTACACCACCCCCCAGATCATGGCCTGGATCATGGACGAATTCTCCAAACTTACCGGCTATAACGTCCCCGGCGTCGTCACCGGCAAGCCGGTCATCATCGGCGGCTCCCGCGGCCGCGACAAAGCCACCGCCCGCGGCTGTAGCTTCGTCGTCCGCGAGGCGGCCAAACGGGGCGGCATCGAAATGAAAGGCGCCAAAGTGGCCATTCAGGGCTACGGCAACGCTGGCAGCTTCGCCGCCATCCTCCTCAGCGAACTCGGCAGCAAGGTCGTCGCCGTCAGCGATTCCAAAGGCGGTATCTACAACGCCGCCGGCCTTGACCCGCATGCCGTCCTCGAATTCAAGGGCCAGACCGGCACCGTCGTCGGCTTCCCTGGCAGCAAAACCATCACCAACCGTGAACTCCTCACCTGCGACTGCGATATCCTCGTGCCGGCTGCCTACGAAAACCAGATCGACACCGCCGTGGCCCAGGAAGTCAAAGCCAAGATCGTCGGCGAAGCCGCCAACGGCCCCACCACCCCCGAGGGCAATGAAGTTCTCTTCAAGCGGGGCGTCCTGGTCATTCCCGACATATTGGCCAGCGCCGGCGGTGTGACCGTCTCCTACTTCGAGTGGGTCCAGAACCTCGCCAACTACTACTGGACCGAGGAAGAAGTCAATGAGCGCCTCGAGCGCACCATGGTCGACGCCTTCAACCAGTGCTACGAAATGCACAAAGAGAAGAAAGTCGATATGCGCCTGGCAGCGTATATGGTAGCGATTAACCGGATAGCCGAAGCGATGAAGCTCCGTGGCTGGGTCAATTAGTTTTTATGCATATACTTTGGCGAGCCTCCCTTATGGGAGGCTCGCTTTCTTTTCTCCGGCTGCCTAAAACGTCCATTTGCGGCGTCCCCGCAAGGGGGAGGCCGCCGTTCTAAGGCACTTCGCCCTGCGGGCATAAGCGATCGCATCAGCGCTAAAGCGCTGTGTGCCTGCTTAAAGTGCCAAGAACGGCGCACTTGCTTCTCGGCGGTCTTGCTCGACGTACGTTTCCAGTACGCCTTCGCGGCGCCGCTTGCGGTGCGCCTTGCATCTGGAGCCTTTTAGGCAGCCGCTGCGGGAGGTTGGAATCGGCGTTCCCTTCCGGTGCGCCTGGCATCTGGGCACTTCTGAACGGCCTATGCGAATGGTTGGGATTATGGCTGAGGGGAGAAGGGCAGAAGAAGAGAGTGAGTCAGGGGAGGGGAGGGGAGCAGTTTAGGGCACCTCCCGGCCCGGATAAACCCCAAAGGAGGATTTGCCGGTAAGTAGTCGAAGAAAAATAAAAAACGTCAAAATTTGCCTGAAGGTCCATAATGAGCCAGTGGGAAAATAATTTCATACAATTGTCACATTTTGCCTGTAACATGAAGTCAAACAATTCTAGATAAGGGGAGAAGCTATGCGCAAAGTTGTCGGCATCATCTTTGTGGTATACCTACTTGTTGTCCTTAGTCTGCCGGCTGCCGCCAGGTCGTCCGAGTCTACCGACCCGGGTTACAACTTCACCAAAGTCAGGACCATCCTGATCACCGAGCCCACCTTCGAGTACGGCGGGGTCCGCGGGCGCGACGAGTTCGAAAAATACCCCGACAGCGCTCGCATTATCAGCGACATCTTGAACAGGCACCTGAAAAAAGCTATAAATCTGCGCTATGTCACTTTGGACTATGTAGCCGAAAAAGTTAAAGCCGATCCGGCCCTTGAAGCCGACCCGGCCTCTCCCGAATTCGCCGCCATCGTCAAACGGGAAATACCAAACCACGTCGATCTTGTTCTCACCATGTCAATCCGCAACTTCGGCTGGTTGCGCCAGTACCGCGAAGCCTACCAGTCGTATGAAACAGTTACCGAACGGGTTCATTATCATGGGCGGAACCCCGACGGTAAGGAATATTCCGGTTGGATGGATGTCCAGAAGACCGTGCCGGTCTTTCACCCCGCCCATTATGAAGTAATCGACAGCGCCGAGGCCCAGATCACCCTGCTCGACCCACGGACCGGCAGAATCGTCTGGACTGTCGGCGACGGCCGGACCCGCACATCGCCCGATACCGGCCGCGGCTACGACTCCTCCGGCCCGGAATCGGTCATGAACCGCATCTTCGAAGAAGCTATTTCCCGCATGCCCGTATACCTGAAGCAGGATTCCCGCGGATTATCCTATCAGTAGCCTTTAGCCGGTCAGGCCCCCGATGGACCGCGCCGCATCCTGGCCCCGACGGCATGGGCCGGCAGCTTGCCGCTGTGGCCGGCGATATCCGTGACAAAGAAAGCCGCCTCCCTCGCGGGAGGCGGCTTGTTTACTGACCCTGGTCTATTCCTTGATTTCGTCGGCGAGGATATCGGCTACATGGCGGACCTTGATGTTCGGGGCCTGCTGGTCGAGGCCGCCGCCGATCTGCATCATGCAGGCCGGGCAGCCGACCGCTACCACCTGGGCGCCGCTGTCCTTGATGTTGTCGATCTTCTGCTTCA
>JAEZLU010000194.1 GCA_023415075.1 Bacillota bacterium | reverse complement strand
ATGGGCGCCTGGTCCTCGCTGCCCTACATTCTCGGCACGCTGAGCATCGCTTTCTTCGGTTATCTGACCGACAAGTATAACAAGCAGATACTGTTTGCCGCGCTTTCCATGCTGTTTCCGGCGACCTTTATCTATCTGTCGACAACTGCCACGACGACAACGGCGGCGGCCCTGTTCATTTCCGTCGGCATCGGCACGGTGGCCCTCGGCCTGCCTGCAGTCTGGTCGCTGCAGCAGCAGTTGACCCCGGGCAAATCGCTGGCAGCGGGCGCCGGCCTGATGAACGGTTTCGGCATGGCCTCATCGGCGGCCGCGCCGGTAATCATCGGCTACTTCATCAAAGTTACCGGCAGTTATACCAGCGGCTTCATGTATCTGGTGGCCCTCGCCCTGATCGGCTGCGTGACCATCGTCGCCCTGGGGGCTGCCCTGTCGCGAGACAAGGCAGCGGCCGTGGCCACGGCCCAGAGTAAGGGCGAATAAAAGAAATGCGGATACCCGGAAGGCATCCGCACACGTACTACTTTTCATTTTTATAAGCCCTCAGCTTTCGGTACAGCACTGTCCGGTAAATGCCCAGTTTATTGGCGGCCTCACCCATCCGCCCGCCGCACTCGCCAAGCGTACGGTAAATATACTCCTTCTCCACCCGGGCCAGCACCTCTTTCAACGTGCCGTCGAGGCCGAACTGCTTGGAGGGGTTGCGAACCGGTTGGTCCGGCGAATCGGGCATTGCCAGCGATAGACAATCGGCCGGGTAATCGTGCAGGCTATATATGACCTTGCGTTCGATCAAGTTGCGTAGTTCCCGCACGTTTCCCGGCCAGTTCTGTTTTTGCAAAACCTCCAGAGTGTTCCCATCAAATTCAACGTTGGCGTCGTATTTTTTGTTGAAGTCGGCGAGGAATTTGGCCGTCAGGGCGGCGATGTCCTCGGGGCGCTCCCGCAGCGGCGGCAGCCGCAGGGGGATGACGCTCAGGCGATAGTAAAGATCCTCGCGGAAATCGCCCTGTTTGGTCATTTGCTCCAGGTCCTTGTTGGTGGCGGCTATCAGGCGGAAATCGATTTTCCGGCCGATGTTGCTGCCCAGGCGGCGGACCTCGCCGGTTTCCAGCACCCGCAGCAGTTTAGACTGCAAGGCTAAGGGCAGTTCGGCGATTTCGTCGAGAAACAGCGTCCCGTGCTGGGCCGCCTCGAAAAGGCCCACTTTGTCGCCGACGGCCCCGGTGAACGCTCCCTTGTCGTAACCGAACAACTCCGATTCGACCAGCGGTTCGGGGAAAGTCGCGCAGTTTACCGCGATGAAGGCCTCGCTCGATCTTTTGCTATGGCGATGAATGTATTTGGCCAGCACTTCCTTGCCGGAGCCCGATTCACCCAGCAGGAGCACGGTACTGTCGGCCTGGGAGATTTTGTGGGCCATAAGCAGCGTTTCCCGCATTGCCGGGCTTTCGGCGACAATCTCGGCACTTTCCAGGACATAGTTGCGCAAATATTCGATTTCCCGCTTGCGCTGACTGATGTAATCCTTTTCGTCATAGCTGGCGTATTTAGGCTTTATATCCTTGGGATAGCCGGTTGTGATTACCAGGATGACCTCGCCGGTGTCGTCGAGGACGGGGGTACTCCAGGACATCATCGTGATGCCGATATTCGTGGTCAACAGGCCACCGACCACGTATTTTTTCTCGGCCGCCTCGCCCGCATAAGAATTGGAGTAGTATTTCTTTTTGACTAGATCGTTCACGTTGGATTTGAGAAACTGATCCAGCGAAATGTCCAGCGTCACCGCGGCGGTGGAATTGGAAATCAGGACGTTCCCTTTTTTATCCGTGACAAAAATCGGGTTGGGAAACTTATCAAACAGGTGGGAGAGGTTTTTCTCACTAATACTGTTTAGCTTCTCTCTCTTAATAATAGCCATTCGCTGTCAACCCTCCCCCGGTGCCGGAATAAAGGCGCAATATTCCAAAATTATATTTTTTGACTCCGGGATGGTTTTTCCTGCCTCTTTGACCAGGTTCCAGCAAAAATTGTAAAATATTCCTTCGGGTCGGCATAACTGGTGCTTTTTACGTGTAGGTTCTGGTATGGCCAAACATACAAGGAGGGATTCGATGCTAATTATCGGCGAACTTATCAATACAAGCCGAAAAGCAATCAGAGAAGCGGCGGATGCGCGAAATGCCGAGTACATCCAGGAGGTTGCCCGGGCCCAGGCTGCAACCGGAGCCGATTACCTCGACGTCAACTGCGGCAACATGGTGGGACATGAGCTGGAGATCATGCAGTGGCTGGTCGAGACCATCCAGGAAGCTGTCGACACGCCGCTGTGTATCGACAGTCCCGACGAAGGGGCGCTGAGGCTTGGCCTCAGCCTTCTGAAGCCCGGTTACCGGCCGATGATCAACTCCATCAGCGCCGAGACGAAACGGTTCGGGGCGGTGGCGCCGCTGGTAAGAGAGTTCAATGCCAAGGTTGTCGCCCTCTGCATCGCCGACAGCGGCATGCCGGCGTCGGCGGACGACCGGCTGGCAATCGCCACCGACCTGGTCGAAGGTCTGGCAAAGGAGGGCGTAGTTGAGGACGACATTTATCTCGACCCGCTGATCAAACCGCTCAGCACCAACGACAGGCATGGCCGGGAAGTGCTTGACGCCATCAGACTTATCAAGGAGAAGTATCCGAAAGTCCACTTCACCTGCGGCCTCAGCAACATTTCTTACGGACTCCCCAACCGGGCCGTCCTGAACAGGCTGTTCGTCGTCCAGACGATGACAGCAGGCATGGATGGCTACATATTAAATCCGACCGACAAAGCCATGATGGGGCTGGTGTACGCATCCCAGGCCCTCCTGGGACAGGACAAATACTGCACCAGGTATCTGAAGGCCCACCGCAAGGGGTTATACGAATAACTCAGGAGCAAACACACCGATGATGGGAGGAAAAAATCATGGGAAAAATCGACCTGGTAAAAGCAATGACCGAACTTGACGAAGAAACCGTACTCGCGGGCGTGAAAGGCGAACTGGCCGCCGGCGTGCCGGCCATGGACATTCTGAACCAGCTGCAGCAAGGCATGGAAGGGGTCGGCAAACTGTACGAGGCCGGCGACTACTTCCTTTCCGAACTGATAATGTCGGCCGACGTATTTACCACGGCCGCCGACCAGCTTTCGGTGGCGCTGACCGCCGATAGCTGCGAAGCCAAGACCGTCGGCACGGTCGTCCTGGGAACAGTCAAAGAAGACATTCATGACATCGGCAAGAACATCGTGGCGACCATCTTGCGGTGCAACGGTTTCAAAGTCGTCGATCTGGGGGTTGACGTGCCGGTATCGGAATTCATCAGCGCCGTCAGCACCCATAAGCCAGCCGTTGTCGGCATGTGCTGTCTCCTGACTACCGCCTTCGACAGCATGCGGGAAACGGTAGCGGCCGTTAGAGCGGCCGACGCAAAGGCGGTTATTCTCGTCGGCGGCGGGCCGGTTGACGACAATGTCGGCAGGTATGTCGGCGCCGACGGTGTATGCAAGAGCGCCTACGGCGCGGTGGAATCTTGCCGGAAGCTTGTGGAGGTGAAATAAGTGGGCAAAGATACTATGACCGCCGAGGAGCGGATCGTCGCCACTATCAATCTGGAGCCGGTCGACAGGGTCGTGTGCGCGCCCATCATCGAGCAATACGCCGGTCAGTTCGCCGGCATCACCAACAAGGAATACATGTGGGACTGGGAAAAAGCCATGCAGGCTACGCAAAAGGTTTGGGAGGCTTTCCCGGTCTGGGACAGCAATGCCTACATGCTGCACGGGCGCTTCGCCCCGGTGGGGCAGAAGTGCGGCCCCGGGCGTCTGCGGATGCCGGGCAAGGAACTGGCTGACAACGCCCAGTACCAGATAGTCGAGTTCGAGGCCATGACGCGGGACGACTACGCTCTCCTGAAAGAAAAGGGCTTCATGGAATATCGGCTAACTTTCCTTGAGAGGGCCCATCAGGTCAGCCGCGAAGAAGTACTGGCCGCCCAGAAGGAGATGGCGCAGCTCCGCAAGGACGAGATCGACCGCTCGCTACGCCGCGGCCAGAGCATGACCTGGGGCGCGATAATGGGGGTAGTGCCCTTCGACGGCTTTTCGATGATGCGCTCGATCGACAAGTTTTATAAAGACATGTTCCAGATCGGCGACCAGCTAGACGAACTGCTGCCGATCGTCAATAATGCCCTTATCACCGGCTGCGAGGCGGCGACCAAGGCAATAGGCAACAACCGGGTTTTCGTGGGCGCCGTCCGCGGCGCCGGCCAGTTTATCTCCAAGAAGCATTTCGACCGTTTCGTCGGCCCGTATATGAAAGAAATGGTAGAGAAGCTTGTCGAGAAAAACATCGTGCCCATTCTCCACTGCGATGCCGACTGGACGAAGAATCTGGAATTCTTCCTCGAACTGCCCAAAGGCAAATTCATCCTGGAACTTGACGGGGCCACCGATATATTCCGGGCTTACGACATTCTCCACGGCCACTGCGCCATCAAGGGCGACGTGCCGGCCGCCCTGTTCACCGTGGCTTCGGCCAGCGAGCTGGACGAGTACGCCGGGAAGCTGATCAGGACTTTCAAGAACGGCGAGGGCCTCTTGTATTCGTCGGGCTGCAACCTGCCGATGAATGCCAAGCACGAGAACGTCAAGGCCTTTTTTGCCGCTGTCGACAAATACGGCAGGTATAACTGACCTGCCGCAAGACTGGGGGGAGGCCGCCGTTCTTATCGGGGGACGGCGGTCGACTTTTCCGGACGAAAATACTGGGGGTAAACATGAAAATCCTGCTTTTTGGCGGCTTTCTCGGTGCGGGCAAGACATCGACGATTCTCCAGGTTGCCCGGCAGCTCACTGCGAACGCGGCAACCGTTGCCATCATCGAAAATGAAATCGGCGAAGTCGGCATAGACGACCAGTTGCTTGCCGACGGCGGGCTCAAGGTCAGGCCGCTGTTCGGCGGCTGCGTGTGCTGCCAAATTACCGGCGACCTGATTCGGGCCATCAACGAGATAGAGGAAACGATAAAGCCGGAATGGCTTATCGTCGAGATGACCGGCATAGCCATACCCGGCAGTACGGCAGCCCTGGTAAAAAAATACTGCCCCGG
>JAEZLU010000174.1 GCA_023415075.1 Bacillota bacterium | reverse complement strand
TGGCCGGCGGCTGCTTCAGGTGGCCCAGCCAGTCGAGCAGGTCGCCCTGGTCGGCGTGGGCCGAGAAACCGTCGAGGTTATAGATTTTGGCTTTGACGCCGATTTCCTCGCCCATTATTTTGACCCGTTTGACGCCGTCCATGAGGCGGCGGCCAAGGCTGCCCTCGGCCTGGTAGCCGACGAGGACGACGCTGGAGTCGGCCCGCCAGAGGTTGTGCTTGAGGTGGTGGAGGATGCGGCCGGCGTCGGCCATGCCGCTGGCCGAGATGATTATCGCCGAATCCTGACGCTGGTTGATGGCCTTGGATTCGTCGGACGTGCGGGTGAAGTTGATGTGGAGGATTTTACCGGGGTTGTCCTGGCGGCTGCGGACGAGCTCGAAGGCCTCGACGTCGATGTCCTGGGGATGGTGCATGAAGATGTCGGTAGCCGATATGGCCAGCGGGCTGTCGATGAAGACCGGGATGTCAGGTATTCTGTCTTCTTTGAGGAGCTTTTGCAGGTAGTAGAGGATGGTCTGGGTGCGGCCGACGGCGAAGGCCGGGATAACGATGTTGCCGCCGCGCTTCACGGTATCGTTGATGATTTCGGCAAGGGCTTTTTCTTTGTCGTATTCTTCGTGGTTGCGGTTGCCGTAGGTGGACTCCATGATGATGTAGTCGGCTTCGTCGATGAAGGACGGATCTTTGGTTATCGGCTGGTCGGGCCGGCCGAGGTCGCCGGAGAAGGCCAGCTTGGTGGTTTTGCCGTTTTCGGTTATCCATATTTCGATGATCGAGGAGCCGAGGATATGGCCGGCTTCGTCGAAACGGACGGCTATTTCCGGGGTAAGAGCGAGCTGCCGGCCGTAAGGCTGGGGCCGGAAGCGGGTCAGGCAGTCGGTGGCGTCGTTGACGGTGTAGAGGGGCTCGATTACGGCGCGGCCGGCCCGGCGGCCTTTGCGGTTGCCGATCTCGGCTTCGAATTCCTGGATATGGGCGCTGTCGGCCAGCATTATCCGGCAGAGGTCGCTGGTGGCCTCTGTGGCGTAGATGTGGCCTTTGAAGCCGCTTTTGACAAGGCGCGGCAGCAGGCCGCTGTGGTCGATGTGGGCGTGGGTCAGGAGGACAAAGTCGATGGCGGTGGGGTCGAAGAGGAAGGGGCGGCGATTGAGAGCCTCGGTGGCTTTGGAGCCCTGGAACATGCCGCAGTCCACGAGGAATTTGGTCTGGCCGACTTCCAGCAGGTAGGAGGAGCCGGTCACCATACCCGAGGCTCCAAGGAATGTAAGGCGCATCATATTCGCTCCTTTTTTCACGGTAGTGGTTTCAGCTTTCGACATGTATTTTCAACAACCAGGCGGGCATTTCCTGCCATGAAAAAAAGCGGGGCGTTTCCCCCGCTTAAGGAGTAAGATCGCTTAAGAAGCTGATAAGCCCAGGGCGGCCATAAAACAAGCAACGAAGCTAGGCGACGTTTTTCAAAAGTGATAAGACCAAAGCCCAGGCCGTCCATAAACGAGCATAGCTAGGCGTACCGGAGGGTCGCGCCGCGCCGCGTACATAAGACGTACGCAAGCAAGCGACCTGAGGAACAACGATGCTAGGCGACGTTTAGGGGCGGCATGGAATTTATTCTTCGCCGATGACGCGCACTTCCGGCTGCAGCTTCACGCCATATTTGGCGTTCACTTGCCGCTGGACTTCCTTGATGAGGCTAAGGACGTCGGTGGCGGTGGCGCCGCCGGCGTTGATTATGAAGCCGGCGTGTTTTTCCGATACCTGGGCACCGCCGATTTTGCAGCCTTTCAGGCCGGCCTGCTCGATAAGGGTGCCGGCGAAATGGCCGGGCGGCCGCTTGAAGGTGCTTCCGGCGCTCGGTTTTTCGATGGGCTGCTTGGCTTCCCGCTTATGGGTGTATTCGTCGATTTGGCGGGCGATGGCTTCTTTATCGCCGACCGCCAATTTCAGTTCGACTTCGCAAATGATGCATTCGTTGTGCTGGAATATGCTGTCGCGATAGCCGAAGGCTATTTCGTCGTGGGTGAAGCGTTTCAGGTGACCGCGCGGGCTTACGGCGGTGACGGCGGCAATCAGGCAGCCGACTTCGCCTTCGTAGGCGCCGGCGTTCATAAAGACGGCGCCGCCGATGCTGCCGGGAATGCCGACCGCGAACTCCAGGCCGATGAGGCCCTGGGAGGCGGCGTAGCGGACAACGTCGCCGAGGGCGGCGCCGGCGCCGGCGACGACGGTGGTGCCGACATGGCGGACATGGCCGAGGGTTTCGCCGAATTTGAGGACAAGGCCACGGATTCCCTTGTCCCGCACGAGGACGTTGGAGCCGTTGCCGAGTACGGTGACCGGCACGTGGTATTCCTCGGCGGCAGCCAGAACGGCGGCTACTTCCTCGGAGGAGGCCGGCAGGACAAGGTAGTCGGCCGGACCGCCGATTTTGAAGGTGGTGTGGCTGGACATGGGTTCGTCGATTAGCAGACGGTCCGGGGCCACGACGCTCTCCAGCCGGCTGAGAAAGCTTTCCCTGGTTCTAGTCTTTTGCAAATATATCCAGTCCTTCGGCGACCGAATCGCCAATTATTTTGCTGATGTCAGCCATTGTCCGCTGGAAGCGCATGTAGGCTTCGAGGAATTCCCGCGCTTTGGTGTTCATGGCGATGAGCTGATAGAGCCGCTGCAGGTTCTCAGTTTTGGCGGTGTCCTGGCTCTTGCCGGCCATGGCTTCATATTCGAGTTCCATCTGTTTGTTGATGAAGTCGCGGACCATCTTCTTGGCGTCAGGGTCACCTTCCATGCCGGACTTTGCGGCCAGAAAGGCGCGGTACTCGCTCGATTCTTTCAGGGCTCTTGCCAGTTCGTGGGCCTTATCGTGAGGATTCACGCCGATCCCTCCCCATTCTACAGTGTATATTATGCGGCCGGCAATTATTTAATACATTGGCCGCCCGCCGGGCCGTTCCTGTGTATATTTCAAGCTAAGGCGGCCATTTCCTGCCAAAATGGCTAAAGAAAGTCCCCGCCGGGGCGGGGACTTCTATCAATCGTTCGACAGGCTGTCGGCCATGTTGTCGAGTTGGTGGGCCAGGCTGCTGGCCTCTTCGACGGCGCCGGCCACATGGGTTATGGCGTCGGCAACCTGGCCGATGACGTCACTCAACTGGAGGAGCTGGCGGTGGGTGTTGTCGCTGTCGGCCTGGATGGCTTTGATGATTTGTTCGATTTTTTTGATGGAGTCGCTGCTGCTTGTAGCCAGCTTGCGGATTTCTTCGGCGACCACGCCGAAACCGCGGCCGGCGTCACCCACCCGGGCGGCCTCGATGGCGGCGTTTAGGCCGAGGAGATTGGTCTGGCCGGCTATTGTCTTGATAAGCCCGAGAACCTGATCGCTTTCTTTGGTCCGCTGCAGCGACTGCTGCGACAGGTTGGTCAGCCGGCCGCTGACGGCGGTGATTTCTTCGGCCTGGGCCGAAATTTCTTCGGTGGTGCTGGCAAGGAGGCTGATGTTGTCGTCGAGTTTGCCGGCCATTTCCCGCAAGGAGTCCTGGCGGTCGGTGGGGGCTACGGCGACGGCGCCGCCAACTACCGCCCCGCTTCCGCCGAAGATCGGGTAGGCGATGGCGATGTAGGGTAGGCCGAAGGTAGCTTTGTCGCCGCGGATGGTGACCCGCCGCTTCTCGGTCATGGCCCGGACAACAGCGGTGCCGTCTTTAAGAGGGGTACCGGGGACGATTTTGAGGTCGAGTTTTTGGGTCGGCTTGTAGTAGAGGTATTTTTCACGGTCGGTGATCGCGATACCCACATCATCGGTGTAGATTTCCGGAAGATAGGGCGCTACGTACAAAAAACGGGACAAGGCGGTATCAGGCGCCTGGCCCAAGGTAACCCCTCCTTTTGGTGATATTTATTTGTTTGTCTGTAGGGACAGGTAGTAGTCCTGCATGGTTTTGGCGTCGGCCGCCTGGGTGCCGGCCGATTCGCAGATGATGCGCGGCGCGTAGCCGCGGTCGGCGATGAGGGCGAGAAGCGGCTCGTGGGGCGGCCCGTAAGCGTCGGCGAACGTCCAGTGTCGCTTTTCGCCGGCTTTGGTATATTCGATGCGGCTGAAGTGGATGTGGATGCCGGCGGCTATTTCCTCGCCAAGGGCTTCGGCGACCTGATCGAAGGCGGCCGCATATTCGCCGTAGGTGGTGTAGCCGCCGCCGGTCACAGCGTGGAGGTGACCGAAGTCGATGGTCGGAATAACCCATTTGCTCAGCCGGCAGAAGGCCAGGACTTCGGCGAGGTTGCCGAGCTGGTTTTGTTTGCCCATGGTTTCCGGGGCCAGGTAGACGCCGGCCAGCAGGCCTTCTTTGTCGGCATCTTCGAGGATGGCGGCGAACAGGCGGGTGGCCCGTTCGACGGCGCGGTCGCGGGGCTGTTTGCCGGGGCCGCCGATGTGGAAGGTGACGCGGTCGGCGCCCAGCCAGCGGGCGGCGACCAGCGATTTACGGAAATGACCTCTGGTGTTGGCAGCGATGGCGTCGTCCTCGGTGGCCAGGTTGATGTAGTAGGGGGCGTGGATGCTCAGGCTGATGCCGTGGGCACGGACGGCTTCGCCGATGGCCCGGGCGGTGGCTTCACCGATGGTGACGCCGCGGCTGCATTGGTATTCGTAGGCGCTGAGGCCCTGGGCGGCCAGCCAGGCCGGCATATCGACCGAGGCTTTGAGACCGGCGGCGTAGAAGGCGTCGGGGTTGCCGGCCGGACCAAATTTGGGCTGCTGCATTATTATCATCCTTTGCAATTTGCGTGCCAATCGGCGATTCTCAGCGGAGGCCGGGGAAGTTTTGCTGGCGAAGGGCTTCGTAGACGACGACGGCAACGGCGTTGGAGAGGTTTAGCGAGCGGGCGCCGTCGATCATCGGCAGGCGGACGCAGCGTTGGCGATGGGCAGCCAGCAGGCTTTCCGGCAGGCCGGCGGTTTCTTTGCCGAAGATGAGCAGGTCGTCGACGCCGTAACTTGTATCGCTGTAACTACGGCCGCCTTTGGTGGTGCTGAGGTGGAAGGCGTGGCCGGCGTAAAGGGCCAGGACTTCAGCCAGGGAGTTGTGGTAGTGGACTTTGACGAGGTGCCAGTAGTCCAGGCCGGCTCTTTTGAGGTAGCGGTCCTCGGTGGAAAAGCCGAGCGGTTTCACGAGATGCAGGTCGCAGCCGGTGGCCGCGCACAGGCGAGCAATGTTGCCGGCGTTGCCGGGTATTTCCGGCTCGACCAGGACGATGTGCATGTCTTTCAGCCCCTGTTCGGCGTTATTGTCTATTATGTTGTCCAACATTATGGACACATGTCCAGGATGCTGGACAACAGGTCAGTCGGCGCTGTCGCCGACGTCGGCGGCGGCCGGTTCGGACGGCCCGGCCTGTAGCAGGATGACGGCGGCGACCACCAGGAGGCCGCCGAGTATCTGCAGCCAGCCCATGGTTTCGCCGAGGGCCAGGTAGGCGACGACGGCGGCCACGACCGGCTCGAGGCAGGCGGTGACGCCGACGTTGGTGGGCGGCAGGAAGCGAACGCCCACGAAGAAGAGAAGAAACGGCAAGACGGTGGAAAAAACGACGAAGTAGAGGAACATCAGCCAGTGGGCCGGGGTAATGGTGCCGGGTTCCCACAGGTAGGGGGTAATCAGCCACCAGAGAATGGCCCCGAAACCGAAGGAATAGGTTACGACGGTGACCGGGTGATACTGGCGAACGGCTCGCCGGCCGTAGATGGTGTTGAAGGCCATGACGACGGCCGACAGGAGGCCGCTGGCCAGGCCGAGGGCGCTCAGGCCGGAAGGCCCGCCGGCGTTGAGCATTATGAACAGGCCGCCGACCGTCGCCAGGGCCACGGCGGTGGTGCCATGCCAGCCGAGGGCCGTTTTTTCCCAGAGGACGGCGTAGAGGGCCATGAAGATGGGCGCCAGGTATTCGAGGAAGACGGCGGTAGCCACGTTTGTCAGGCTGACGGTCAAGAGATAGGTGGTCTGGACCATGGCCATGCCGGCCATCCCAAGAATGGCGAAGTAGGGTATCTCCCGTTTGGGGATGTAAAGCAGCCGGCGGTTGAAGATGAAGAGGCCGGCCGCCAGGATGAACCATGATAGCGTGAGGCGGATTTTCACCAGCAGGAAGGGGCTCACTGCCTGGTTGAACATGAATTTGGCTACCGAGCCGCCGATGCCCCAGAGAGTGGCGGCGGCGATGACGGCCAGGTATCCGTACATTTCCCTGCGCAATAGTATTCCCCGATTCGCTTAGTTTTTGGGAGCTAGAGGTATTCGGCGGAAAAAGAGGCGATTTCGGCCTGGTCGGCGTCCTCGACGACCCGCCTGGCCAGGGCCACCTGCTTTTCAAGGATGGCACGGCTGCCGGCGACCATGGCAATTTCCAGGGCGGCGCGCTGCCAGGCATCCTGGTGGCCGGTCTCGGCGACCGCGGCATGGCAGCGGGCCCGCAGGCGGCCGATGATGCTCTGGACGACCTGGCGTTTGCCTTTGAGCGAGCCGGCGGCCGGGATGAGCAGTTCGACCTGGCAAAATACGGCAGCCATGGCTAGCTGCCGATGAGGGTCACGCAGACTGTGCGCCGGCGCGGCCCATCAAATTCACCGAGGTAGATGGCCTGCCAGGTGCCGAGCTGCAGGCGGCCTTCGGCCACCGGGACGGTCACTGACGAGCCCAGGAGGGAGGCCTTGATGTGGGCCGGCGAGTTGCCTTCGCTGTGGCGGTAGGCCATGGCCGGCACCATTTTATTGAGGCCGGCCAGCATGTCGCCGACGACGTCGGGGTCGGCGTTTTCGTTGACAGTGACGCCGGCGGTGGTGTGGGCGACGAATAC
>JAEZLU010000169.1 GCA_023415075.1 Bacillota bacterium | reverse complement strand
AGCTGGCAGACGACCGGCAGGGAGGTGGCGGTTTTGGCGGCCAGCAGGGCGGCCCGCATTTCCTGGATGTCGATTACGGTTTCGATTATCAGGAGGTCGACGCCGGCGGCCGCAAGGGCGGCAGCCTGCTCGCGATAGACGTCGCAGGCCTCGTCGAAGGCCAGGTCGCCCAGCGGGGCGATGAATTTGGCGGTTGGTCCGAGCGAGCCGGCGACTTTGGTGGCCGGCCCGCAGGCGGCGCGGGCCGCTTTGACGGCTGCCGCGTTGAGGGCTGACACTTTGCCGGCCAGGCCGTAGTGGGCGAGTTTGATGCGGTTGGCGCCAAAAGTATTTGATTCGATGATGTCGGCACCGGCTTCCACGTAGCGGCGGTGGACGGCGGTGACGGCCGCCGGATTTTCGAGATTCCAGAGCTCCGGACAATAGCCGGCCGGCAGGCCGGCCTGCTGGAGCATGGTGCCCATGGCACCGTCGAAGATTTGGATCATGGCTGGGTCTCCTTTCGGGCAAGGCAGTTGGGCTGGGGACAGGTGACACAGGCTTCCTCGCGGCACACGGGTAGCTGGGGCTGGGGTCGCTGCGGCGCCAGGCCGATGACGGCGGTAACCGATTTGCGCGGCACGAGCATGGCGGTGGCGGTGACGGTGAGGTCAATGCCGCCGCCGGCAAGGGCCACTATGGCCGGCTGGTCGGTGAGCGGCCAGTCGCCGTAGCCCGGGCTGAAGCGGGTCAGGGCGGTAAAACCGCGGCGGGCGGCCTGGGCGGCAATGAGGGCGTTGACAGCGTCGGCCGCCGCCTCGACTGCCGCCGTGCCGGCGGCGTCGAGCAGCAGGCCGCGGGTGTAGTCGCCGTCGGCGAAGTAGTTGGAGACGGCTTTTTCCAGGTCGCCGCCAATGGTAACCGCCAGGACGGCCACTTCAGTGGCGCTGGCCAGATGGGCGGTGATGGCATTGCCGGTCAGCCTGAGGGGCGTCTCACCGATAATTTTCCGGGAGGCGGCTGCGTAGACGTAGATTTTCCAAACGGCCCGCGGCCGGGCGTGCAGCAGACCGTCGGCGCAGGCTTCCTCAAGAATATGCTCGGGGAAATCGGCTGCCGGCCGGAGACCGGCATACCGCCGTACCTCTTCTTTGTCGAGGGTGGTCAGCGGGGGGTTGTAGCTGGCCATGGAATGCCTCCGCTTAAGTAGTTTTGCCAGGGTGGAGCACGATCAGGGGTATAAAAAAGCCCCCTGGTTTTAGCGAAAAGGGGGGCGCAGCCTTTTCTCTCATCTTCCGGGGCAGCCCCGCTGGATTTGGCACCACTGCGCTAAGGCCGGTTGCCGGGCGTCATCGGGCCAGTTCCCTCGGCCGCTCACGATAAGAGCGACGGTATTCAAGTATATTATTGTTTATGATAGCCTACCACATTTTTTCTGTCAAGATGATCCAGAATTATGTTAACTATACCCAGGCGGATTGACGGCACTTTTCCATCTATCGACTTTATTACGGCAGGAGATTGGAAAGAAGCTGTGGAATGAGTAATTCTGACTTTCTTAATTTGAGGTGAAGCCATCGTGGTAAAAGTGATTGCCATAGCCAACCAGAAGGGCGGTGTGGGGAAGACGACCACCGCCGTCAATCTGAGCGCCTGCCTGGCCGAGCTTGGCAAAAAGGTTCTGCTTGCCGATATCGACCCTCAGGGTAATTCGACCAGCGGCCTGGGGTTCAATAAGTCGACCATCAAGCGCTGCGCGTACGATGCCCTGGTCAACGACGTGCCGGTGGAGTCGATCATCCAGACTACTGCGGTGGCCAACCTGTCCCTGCTGCCGGCGACTATCCAGCTGGCCGGGGCCGAGATTGAGCTTGTATCGGTTCTGTCGCGCGAGAACAGACTAAAGAGGGCCTTTGACAAAATCAAGTACAATTTCGACTATGTCATCATTGACTGTCCGCCGTCGCTTGGTCTGTTGACCATTAATGCCCTGACGGCCGCCAACTCGGTGATTATTCCTATCCAGTGCGAGTTTTATGCCCTTGAGGGCCTAAGCCAGCTGATGAATACCATATCGCTGGTCCAGAAGAACCTCAATCCGGCCCTGACGCTGGAGGGCGTGGTGCTGACAATGTTCGACGCCCGCACCAACCTGTCGATCCAGGTGGTCGATGAGGTTAAGAGCCACTTGCGCCACAAGGTGTACCAGACGATAATTCCTCGCAACGTCCGCTTGAGCGAAGCTCCCAGCCACGGTCAGCCGGTCATCAAGTACGACCCGAAGTCCAAAGGCTCGGAAGTGTATTTCGATCTGGCGAAAGAGGTGATTGGCGATGACTACTAATAAACGGGGCCTGGGCCGTGGCCTGGGCGCTTTTTTCCAGGCCGAGGAGGGCGAGAAACCGACCGAAATAGCCTTAAGCGATATTGTCCCGAACAGATTCCAGCCGCGGCGGGTGTTTGACCCCGAGGCCCTTAATGAGTTGGCCCAGTCTATCAAGCAACATGGCGTAATCCAGCCGGTGCTTGTTCGCAAGACGGCGACCGGCTACGAGCTGGTGGCCGGCGAGCGTCGCTGGCGGGCGGCTCAACAGGCCGGCCTTAAGGCCATTCCGGCGGTGGTTCGCGACTATGACGACGGGCAGATGACCGAGCTGGCCCTCATTGAGAACATCCAGCGGGAGAATCTCAATCCGATCGAGGAGGCGGCCGCTTTTCGCCGCCTGATGGACGAGTTCTCCCTGACCCAGGAGGAAGTAGCCCGTCGTATCGGCCGCAGCCGATCGCTGATCGCTAACACCGTTCGTTTGCTTAACCTGCCGGCGGCTGTCCAGGATCATGTTTCACGTGGAACATTGACAATGGGCCAGGCCAGGCCGCTTTTAGGGCTGGAAGATGCCGAACTGCAGCTTGAGGCAGCCGAGAGCATTATTGCCGAAGACCTGTCGGCCCGCGACGCCGAAGAACTGGTACGGCGGCTGCTGAGCACGCCGCGGACCAAACCGGCGCGAAAACAGCCCGAGAAGCGGGAGTTTTTCCTGGCCGAGGCTGAGGAGCGCCTGAAGATGGCCCTGGGCACCCAGGTAAGGATTAAGCCCGGTAAGCTCAAGAGCAAAATTGAAATTGAATTTTATTCGGCCGAAGATCTCGAGCGGCTCATTGAGACTCTATCGGCCCAATTGCAGCAAGCGGCAGCCACCCGTACCCGCGGACCGCTGGTGGTTTAACTGTTTCACGTGAAACAGTCGCTGACAGGGAGGGGGAGAAAGATGCGCCGCGACAAGGACCTGCTGGGCGAACGCGACATTCCCGCCGACGCCTATTATGGCATCCATACACTGAGGGCGGCTGAGAACTTCCCGCTGTCCGGCTATCCCGTCCACCGCCGGCTGATCGAAGCCATCGCTCTCGTCAAGAAGGCGGCGGCCGAGGTCAACGGCGAGCTGGGCTACCTGCCAGCCGACGTTGCCCGGGCGATTGCCCAGGCTGCCGGTGAAGTTGTGGCCGGGAATTTCCGTGAGCAGTTCATCGTCGACGCCCTTCAGGGCGGCGCCGGTACTTCGACCAATATGAATGTCAACGAGGTGCTGGCCTGCCGGGCCAACGAGCTGCTGACAGGCGACAAGGCCGGGCCGGTGCACCCGCTGGATGACGTCAATATGCACCAGTCGACCAACGATGTTTACCCGACCGCCCTGAGGATCGCCGCCATCTGGCTGCTGCAGCCGCTGAGCGAAGCCTGCGCCAATCTCCAGGAAGCTCTCCAGGCCAAAGAAGCCGAGTTTGCCGGCGTCATCAAGGTCGGCCGCACCGAGATGCAGGACGCCCTGCCGATAACCCTCGGGCAGGAGTTCAGTGCCTATGCCCAGGCCATCGCCCGCGACCGCTGGCGGGTGTATAAGGTGGAAGAGCGGCTGCGCCAGGCCAATCTCGGCGGCACGGCCGTCGGCACAGGCCTGAACGCGCCGCGGAAATACATATTTCTGGTGAACGAACGGGTTCGCCAGTACGCCAACATCGGTCTGGCCCGGGCCGAGAACATGATCGACGTGACCCAGAACGCCGACGTGTTCGTCGAGGTGTCCGGCCTGATCAAGGCACTGGCCGTCAACCTCAGCAAGATTGCCCACGATCTCAGGCTGCTGTCTTCTGGGCCGCGGGCCGGGCTGGGGGAGATAACCCTGCCGGAACGGCAGGCCGGTTCGTCGATCATGCCCGGCAAAGTAAATCCGGTTATCGCCGAGGCCGTCAACCAGGCGGCTTTTCACGTCATGGCTGCCGATCTGGCGGTGACGCTGGCCGCTCAGTCGGGCCAGCTCGAGCTCAACCCGTTTATGCCACTCATTGCCCACCATCTGTTAGGCGGCATGGAGATACTGACCAACAGTGCGAATATGTTCACCGAATTGTGCGTCAAGGGAATAACTGCCCAAAGCAGCCGCTGCGGCGAGCTGCTGGCGTCCAGCCTGGTAACGGTGACCGCCCTAACCCCGCACATCGGCTACGAGCGGGCCACCGAAGTGGCCCGAAGGGCCTTCACGGAGGGCCGGCCGGTGCGGGCGGTGGTTGGCGAGATGGGCCTTCTGAGCGAGGCCGACCTAGATATCATCCTTAACCCGCAGGCGCTGACCCGTCCGGGGATAGCCGGCGAGAAACTGCTGAAATAATCGATTGGCATAAATTGCCGTAGGATCTGCCATAATAAGGAGAGATTTCCATGCAAGATACCCCGAAGGGCGCCCGCCTGCATATCGCCATTTTCGGCCGGCGTAATGCCGGCAAGTCCAGCCTGATTAACGCCCTCACCAGCCAGGATATCGCCTTGGTGTCGGCCGTGCCGGGTACGACCACCGACCCGGTGTACAAGGCGATGGAGATCTTGCCGCTGGGGCCGGTTATGCTGATCGATACCGCCGGCATCGATGACGTCGGCGACCTCGGGGCCCTGCGGGTCGAACGTACCATGCAGGTGCTCAACAAGACCGACCTGGCCCTGCTGGTGCTCGAGCCGGCGGCCGGGTTGACCGACTACGAACTTGGCCTGGCGGCCGACATCAAAAGGCGCCAGTTGCCGCTGGTGGCGGTCGTCAACAAGAGTGACGAGACGACGGTCGACGCCGGCAAGCTGGCCGACTGGGGCCAGGTACTCGGCGAACCGGTGCTGGCCGTGAGTGCCAAGACCGGCCAAGGGGTGGAGGAGCTAAAGCGGCTCATTATCAAGAAGGCTCCCGATAACTGGGAGGGGCCGCCGGTTATCGGCGATCTTTTGAATCCCGGCGACACGGTGGTGCTGGTCGTGCCGATCGACCTGGCGGCGCCCAAGGGCCGGCTCATTCTGCCGCAGGTGCAGACAATCCGCGACGTACTCGACCATGACGCCTACAGCGTGGTTGTCAAGGAGCGAGAGCTGCGGGAGGCGCTGGCGAATCTTAACCACAAGCCCAGGCTTGTGGTTACCGACTCGCAGGAGTTTCTCAAGGTGGCGGCCGATACACCGCCAGATGTTGCGCTGACGTCCTTCTCGATTTTGTTCGCCCGCTACAAGGGCGACCTGGAGACGCTGGCGGCCGGCGCCAAAGCCATCGAGCGGCTGCAGCCGGGCGACCGGGTGCTGATAGCCGAGGGCTGCACCCACCATCGCCAGGCCGACGACATCGGTCGGGTGAAAATCCCCCGCTGGCTGCGGCAGGCGGTCGGCGGCGAGCTGTCTTTCGAGTGGGTGTCGGGCGGCGACTTTCCCCGTGACCTCAACGAGTATAAGTTGATCGTCCACTGCGGCGCCTGCATGCTGAACAGGCGCGAGATGTTGCACCGACTGTCGATCGCCCGCGAAAGCGGCGTGCCGATCGTCAACTACGGCGTGCTGATCGCCCAGGTCCACGGTATCCTCCACCGGGCGCTGGCGCCTTTCCCGGCGGCCCAGATGATTCTCGAGGATTGACGGGGGCGATATGGTGATTTATCTTGATAATGCTTCGACCAGTTGGCCGAAGCCGGAAGAAGTATACAGAGCGGTCGACGATTGTCTGCGCAATATTGCCGGCAGCCCGGGACGGGCCGGCCATGGTCCGGCCCGCGAGGCCGCCAGGCTCGTCTATGACGCCCGCGAGGAGCTGGCGGCCCTCTTTGGGGCCGGCAACTCCGGCAATCTGATTTTTGGTCACAATGCCACTGACGCCATCAACACCGCTCTCTTCGGGCTAATCGGTCCGGGCGACAGGGTGGTGGCGACGTCGATGGAGCATAACGCCGTGGCCCGGCCGCTGCGGGCCCTGGAAGCCCGCGGGGCCCGCCTGCGGATCGTCGGCTGCGACCCGGCCGGCCGGCTGCCGCTGGCCGAGCTGCGGGCGGCACTTACAGGCGGCGCCCGGGCGGTGGTGGTATGTCACGGCTCGAATGTGGCCGGCACGCTGGCGCCGCTGGCTGAGATCGGCGAATTGGCCCGGGCGGCCGGAGCGCTGTTTATCGTTGACGCCGCCCAAACAGCCGGCCGCGAGGAGATTGACGTCGAAGCCATGAATATCGATGTTTTGGCCTTCAGCGGCCACAAAAGCCTGTTCGGCCCCCAGGGCACGGGCGGGCTGTATGTGCGCGAGGGCCTGCGGATTGCGCCGCTACGCTTCGGCGGCACCGGCAGCCTGTCGGAGTCCGACCGGCAACCCGACTTTTATCCCGACTGCCTGGAGAGCGGCACCCACAACACTCCCGGACTGGCTGGTCTGCTGGCCGGCAGCCGCTATATACGCCGCCTGGGGCTGGCTGCAATTCGGAGGCGCGAGGCCGAGCTTACCCGGGTCCTGCTGACCGAACTGGCTGCTATCCCGCAGGTGACTATTTACGGACCGCCGAGCGGTGAGCCGCGGGCGGCGGTGGTGTCGTTCACCCTCGCCGGCTGCGACAGCGGGGCGGTGGCCCAGCGGCTGGACCGCGAGTTCGCTATCGCCTGCCGGGCCGGTCTGCACTGCGCTCCCTGGGCCCACGCCACGCTTGGCACGCTGGCGACCGGCACTATCCGCCTAAGCCCGGGCTATTTCACGACCGACAGCGAGATTGCCACCGCCATAGAGGCTGTCCGGGCAGTTGCCCAGGACGGTGCAGAGTAACGCGAGGAGAAGGAGCTGTATTGGGGAATGGATGTTATGACCGCAATATCCGGCTGGGTGACAGAAAATTTGAGTTATGTAATCATCGGGATAACTTGTCTGCTTATTCTCGCCCTTATAATTTTTATCAATATCAATATGAAGCTGGCCAAGCTCAACCGTCGCTACCAGCAGATGATGCGGGGCATCGACGGCGGCAATCTCGAGGCCGCCCTCCTGCGGCAGCTGGAGACCGTCCAGCAGGCCAGCGAACGGGCCGCCAGGCTGGAAGGGGAGTGTCGCGAGCTCGACGCCCGGTTGAAGCTCTGCGTACAGAAGCTGGGCGTGGTCCGCTTTAACGCTTTCGAAGGCACCGGCAGCGATCTGAGCTTCGCCGTCGCCCTGCTGGACGCCGCCAACAACGGGGTAGTGATTTCCAGTATTTTCGGCCGCAACGAGTCCCGCATTTACGCCAAGCCGGTGCTGGACGGCCAGTCGAGTTATTTTCTGACCGACGAGGAGAAACAGGCGCTGGCCGAGGCCAGAGGAAAATTTTCTAAAGCTTAGCAGGAGATTCCAGTTTAAGTGGAGAATTATATTACACCTTACACCTCTTAAGGCAATTTGTCGAAAGGACGGTGAAAGTATTGCCTGTATGGAATCCGGTTTCCGGGAGCAAGGAGCTTCTGGAAGCCGTTAAGCGTAAGTTTTCGGCCGAGCGGCAGGGTCGTCCCGACCGGCGCGAATATACGCTGATGTTCGTCCCCCATCACGGTAAACGGGTGTTCAGTCTCCGCATCCCCATCAAGATCCTGAAAGCGACAGCCGTTACCGTGGGCGCGCTGCTGATCGTCACAGCCGGCGCTTTTATCAACTATGAACGAACTCTGAGTGTAGCCAACGCGGAAAAGGTGGAGCTTGAACGGCTGAAGCAGGTGAACGCTACCCAGAACAAGCAGATCGAGCAGCTGGCCAAAACCACAGCCGTCCTGCAGGATGACATGAACCGCCTGAATAAGCTGGACGCCGACCTCCGCAAAATCGTAAGCAGTGATGAGCTTCCGCCTTCGCGCTCAGGCACTCCGCGTCCGACCGCTAATGGAGGACAAGGTGGGCCGATAGTAAAGCCCGATGTTAACGACCTGACTAATCTGGTCAAGGACCTGCAGGCGAACGCCAAGGCCCGCGAACAGAGCTTGACCGCATTGCGGCAGCAGATCGTTGACCGCAATGCCCGTCTGGCCGCTACCCCGTCCATTTGGCCGACTTACGGCGATGTGACTTCGCGCTTCGGTTGGCGCGGGTCGCCCTGGGGCGGTTGGGGCAGCGACTATCATCCGGGAATTGATATCGCAAACGACTACGGAACGCCGATAAACGCCACCGCTGACGGCTACGTCGTTTACAGCGGCTGGTACAGCGGCTACGGGAATATGATACAAATCGACCACGGTAACGGGATCGTGACTATATATGGCCATAACTCGCAAAACCTTGTGAAGGTCGGCGACTTCGTCCAAAAAGGCGGCATGATCGCCTATATGGGCAGCACCGGCTACAGCACCGGCTCGCATTGCCACTACGAGGTGCGGGTCAACGGGACCGCGGTTAATCCGGCAAACTTTTTATAACATAGGGGAGATTTGATGTTTGGCAATAAAAGGCCTCCGGTATTCACCGACCAGGTAGAGACGATCGTCGGCCGGGATACCCAGTTTAAAGGAACGATTAACGCCGGTGGCACGGTGAGGATCGACGGCCAGGTCGAAGGCGAGATTATCGCCAAGGGCGATATAGTCATTGGCGAGACCGGCATGGTAAAGGCCACGATCCAGGCCCGCAACGCCACGCTTGCTGGCACCATCCACGGCAACTGCGACGTTACCGATAAACTCGAGCTGACGCCGACCGCCAAACTTTACGGCGATATAACGACAGGCATCCTGATTATCGGCGAAGGGGCCGTATTCAAAGGGGCTTGCGAGATGCGCCACGGTCCCGGAGGCGAAGCCAAGGAAGCGAAAAAATAGCTGAGCATAAAGTTTCAGGGATTAAAAAAACACCTCCGCAAACACTATCTGCGGGAGGTGTTTTTTATGTTGCGGCTGGTTTCGGTGGCATCCGGCCTCGACAACGTAAAGGCGCACTTGAGCAGCCAGGGTTATGAGGTGGTCGATCAGGAAAGCTGGCAGCGGCCGGTGGAGGCGGTGGTTTACAGCGGGGCCCCGTTGCCTGCCGGCAGCGGCACCTGGGTGCCGACGGCCGACAATACGGTATTGGTGAACGCCAGCGGCCTGACGCCGGAGGAGGTGGCCCGCGAGCTGGAGACGCGGCTTACATGAACCGCAGGCGGCCCGCCGG
>JAEZLU010000133.1 GCA_023415075.1 Bacillota bacterium | reverse complement strand
ACGCGGCCCTCGGCGCTCCGTTTTTTCTCCGGCCATTTGACGATTTCGACGACAACCTTGTCGCCGCTCTTGGCGCCGCCGAAGCTGTCCTTGGGCACGAAAACGTCCTGGCGCAGGCGGAGGTCGTCGGGGCTGACAAAGCCGTAGCGCCGGCTGGCCTCGAAGGTGCCGACGATTTTGCTGTTGGCCCGGCGGACGATGCGGATGACCTCGCCCTCGCGGGCCTTGCCGCCGGTCGGCCGCTGGCTATGGATTCTTACTACCACCCGGTCGCCGTGCATGGCGCTGGCCAGCGAGTCGGGCGAAATGAATACGTCTTCCTCGACAGGGTCGTCGGGGATGACGAAGCCGTAGCCCTTGTCGCTGGCAGCCAGCTGGCCGACCACCAGATTCATGCGTTCAGGCACGCCGTACTTGCCGTAGCGGGTCCTGATTATCTCGGCATTTTCCTCAAGCTCGGCGAGGGTCGGCCAGAAGGCGGCTAAATCTTTGGCCTTGAGGGCCAGTTCGGCGGCCAGGTCGTCAGGTGCCAGCGGCTTATAAGCCTCATGGCGCATGAAGGCGAGGATTTTTTCTTTAAGGTCCACTGTCATCTACTCCCGGTAACCATGACGGTGGCTTTGCCCTCGGCGGTCACTGTACCGTCTGGCAGGGCCACCGTGCCGGCCATTTCGTATAGCTTGCCCCGCTGGCTGACCACCCAACCGGTAATCGTCAGCTCCTGGCCGATCGGCGTCGGTTTGCGGTAGCGCACCTCCAGGCGGGCGGTTACCGAGTTGAGACCCTTGGTGTAGGGATAGCGGGCCATGATCTCGTCAAGCAGGGTGCTGACGATGCCGCCGTGGATGATGCCGTCGTAGCCCTGGTGCTGGGGACCGCCGGTGAAGCGGGCCATGTATTTGCCGTCCTCCTCAAAAAACTGCAGTTTGAGGCCGATGGGGTTGTCCTTGCCGCAGGCAAAGCACCACTGGTTAAGCTCTTCGTTCATTTCCTGTCTCCTTCCGCTGTGTCTGATGTGGCGAAAAACTCGTCTAAATACTGAAACACCTGACGGTGTTCACTGTCGAGGGTGGCGATGTGGCCGGAACGTTCCAGCCATACCAGCCGCTTGGCCGCCGACCCGAGGTTCTGGTATATATAACTGGCGCTGTCCGGCCGGACGGTGGGGTCGTTCTTTGACTGGATGACGAGGGCGGGAACGCCGATGGCCGGCAGCTGCGGCTTGACAAGCCTGATAAGGTCCAGCAGGCTGGCCAGACAGGCCAGCGGCATGACCTGATAATTGACGGTCTTAACCGCGGGCGGGCCCTTGTCCTCGTAGGCGCGGAACAGGCGGTAGACCGGCAGCAAGGGTAGCCGCTTGTCGAGAAAGAAGACCGGCGCGTTGATGACGGCGATTTTATCGAGGGGGTATTCGGCTGCCAGTTTGAGGGCCAGGATGCCACCCATCGACAGGCCGGCGACGCAGACGGTCCGGCAGAAGCCGCCGAGAAGGTGGTAGCCATTGACGGCATCAGCGTACCACTGGGGCCAGCCGGTTCTGGCCATGTCGGCCGGCTCGGTGCCGTGGCCGGCCAAGAGAGGCCCGAGAACGGTGTAGCCGAGGCTATGGAGGTATTCGCCGGCCGGCCGCATTTCGGCCGGCGACCCGGTGAAGCCATGAAGCAGCAGGACGCCATGGTCGCCGCCCGGCAGCAGGAAGGGCTCGGCCCCCGGCATTATCGACAAAACCAGTTCCTCCCTCTTATGGTTTATATATATTATTATACCATTCCCGGTAAAGCTAGTAACCGGGCAACAAAAAACCGCCACCTAGGTGACGGTCGGTCGACAATAAAAAGTCCTCCCTTTCTTAAGGGAGCAATTGGACATACTCCCAGCGCGGACGCTCAGAGTATCGCCGCCTTGCCGGCGGTTTTGGTGAGCGAAGGGGTGATCAGCTGGCCGCCTGGCTGGCAATAGCCACAACGCCGCGGCCGCCGCATTCTTGACAAGTTTCTTCCAGCAGGCCGCTGTCATGGCAGCCCAGGCATTCGCCGGGAGTTAACTGATCATGTTCGAAGGAGTCGCTGCCACGGCAAATCGGGCAGTCTACCGTGATGTGGCCTTTACCGCCGCAGTGGAAACAACGAGTCGTCATTGATATCCCCTCCTTGAAATATTAGCCGGCGATCTTCGCGCAGGCCGAGGTTTTCGGTTCTTGCAGGAGCTGGGCACCGATATAGGCGGCGAGGTCAACTACCCGGCAGGAATAGCCCCATTCGTTGTCGTACCAGGCCAGGATTTTGGCGGTTCGTTTTTTCACCACCATGGTAGAGGTGGCGTCAATGATGGCCGAGTGGTTGTTGTTGAGGAAGTCGATCGATACCAGCGGTTCGTCGCAGTATTCGAGGATGCCGCGCATCCGTCCGTCGGCCGCCTCCTTGAGGGCGGCGTTGATTTCGGCGGCGTCGGCGCTGCGGGAGAGCTCGACAACCAGGTCTAGTAGCGAAACATTGGGGGTGGGAACGCGGATGGCCATGCCGTTGAGCTTGCCGGCCAGTTCGGGGATAACGGTGCCGATCGATTTGGCGGCGCCGGTGGCGGTGGGGATGATCGACTGAGTGCAGCCCCGGGCCCGCCGGGGGTCCTTGTGGCTGTTGTCGAGGCTGCGCTGGTCGGTGGTGAAAGCATGGACGGTGGATATCATCCCTTTTTCGATGCCGAAGACGTCGTTGACGACTTTGGCGATCGGCGCCAGGCAGTTGGTGGTGCAGGAGGCGTTGGATACCA
>JAEZLU010000058.1 GCA_023415075.1 Bacillota bacterium | reverse complement strand
CCGAATTTTGGCGAAAAGCCTTTAGCACCCTGGCAGGCTGTTTTATCGCCCTGCTTCTGATCATAATGCTGTTTCAGGAAATGTTCATCAAACTGAAAAATGACCTGGCCCTGTTCGCCGAGTCCATTATTACCGGCAACTCCAGGCAGTTCGAAAGCACGATACCTGAACTTATGCCGGTACTTAATTACATCCGCGAGCAAACCGAAAACATGGCCCGCCTGGACCGGCTCAACGTCATCGGCGAGATGGCCGCCAGTATCGGCCATGAGGTGCGCAACCCGATGACGACCGTCCGCGGGTTTCTGCAGTTTATGTCGCAGAAAGAAGAATTTGCCGGCAGTAAAGAGCATTTTGCCCTGATGATCGATGAACTCGACCGCGCTAACGATATTATCTGCGAATTCCTGTCATTGGCGAAAAACAAAGCCATGGACTTTCACGATACCGACCTTAACAACATTATTTCCGAGGTCGCCCCGCTGCTGCAGGCCGACGCTATCCGCCACAATTGCCAGCTGCAGATGGACCTTGCCGCCATCCCGCCGGCCAGGCTTGATGAAAGCAGCATCCGCCAGCTCATCTTGAACCTTGTGCGCAATGCCATCGAAGCCATGCCGCAGGGCGGCACGGTCAGGATCAGCACCGCCGCCCGCAAAGGTAAGGTTGTTTTGAGTATCAGCGACCAGGGAGTAGGTATTCCCGGCGAAGTGCTCGAAAAGCTGGGCACCCCGTTTGTCACCACCAAAGAAAGCGGCATCGGCCTTGGCCTGGCGGTCTGCTACCGCATCGCCCAGCGCCACGGGGCGATAATCGATGTGGAGAGCGAAGCCGGCCAGGGCACATCCTTTGTCATCGCCTTTCCGGCCGCGAAAAAACGTAACTGAGGCGGTTCTGCGAACATGATGGAAAAAGTGGTTTCCCGGCTGCTGCTGCTTTTCAGCTTAGTGTACTTTGTCCTGGCCCGCCAGCTTTCCTTCGGCGCCTTTGCCGCTCCTAAGGCCGGCTTCCTGCCTGTGCTGGCCGGGTCTACCGCCCTTGTCCTGGCCGCCATTCTTGCCGCCGGCCCGAGGCAGCCGGCGCCGCCGGTCTTCACCAGCTGGCGGAAGCTGCTCTTAGTCATTATCGGTCTCTTGGCCTATGTAGCTCTTTTTTCCCTAACCGACTACATGATCGCCACCTTTATGGTCATGCTCTATCTGCTGAAAGTAACCGATACCGCGGGCTGGCTGTATCCCTGCCTGATAGCCGCTGTAGTCGCCGGCGGCTTCCACTGGCTTTTCGGCAGCCTTCTTGGCATCAATCTGCCCTAGACGGAGGATCATCTTGGATATACTGACTATGCTGGCCAACGGCTTCAGCGTGAGCTTGTCCGTAGCCAATCTGGTCGCTTGCGGCATAGGCGTCCTGATCGGCACCCTTGTGGGGGTGCTGCCGGGCATCGGGCCATTAGGGGCGATCGCCCTGCTGCTGCCGTTCAGTATTAGCATGGACGTTACCTCGTCGCTTATATTGTTTGCCGGTATCTACTATGGCACGATGTTCGGCGGCTCGACCACCTCGATCCTGCTGAACGTCCCCGGCGAATCGTCTTCGGTGGTTACCTGCATTGACGGCTACGCCATGGCCCGTAAGGGCCGGGCGGGCGCCGCCCTTGCGGTGGCGGCCATTGGCTCTTTCATCGCCGGCACCCTCGGCGTCCTTGGCCTGAGCTTCTTCGCGCCCATGCTGGCCGAGGCGGCCCTGGCCTTCGGGCCGCCGGAATATTTCGCCCTCGCCGTGCTCGGGCTTATCATCCTCGCCCGGTTGACCGGCGGCTCAACCCTGAAAGCCGCCTTCATGGTCGTCATCGGCATCATTCTCGGCACGGTGGGCATGGACAGTCTGAGCGGCATAGGCCGGTTTACCCTTGATATCGATTCGCTGCAGGGGGGCCTGGAGTTTTCCGTCATCGTCATGGGTCTTTTCGGCGTGGCCGAGATTCTCGAGGTAATGATCAGACCCAGCGAAAAAATGACCCTCCAGACCGTCCGCTTTCGCGACCTGTATCCGAACGCCGAAGAGTGGCGGCGCTCCCTGAAACCCATTTTCAGGGGCGGCGTTATCGGTTTTTTGGCAGGCCTTATTCCGGGGCCGGCGGCGACGGTTTCCACCTTCGTTTCCTATGCGGTGGAAAAACGCCTCAGTAAGTGGCCGCAGGAGTTTGGCAAGGGGGCGATCGAGGGCGTTGCCGGCCCGGAGTCGGCCAACAACGCCGCGGCCACGGCCACCATGGTTCCGCTCCTGTCGCTGGGGCTGCCCTTTACGCCGGCCTCGGCCATCCTTCTGAGCGGCTTCATGCTTCATAACGTCATCCCCGGGCCGACGCTGGTCAGCGAAAAACCTGACCTGTTCTGGGGCCTGGTCGCCAGTATGTACATCGGCAACGTGTTGCTGCTCATCATAAACCTGCCGCTTGTGGGGCTGTTCGCCTACATCCTCAAGACCCCGCTGAACATACTCATGCCGATCGTCCTCATGCTAACGATGGTTGGCGCCTATTCGATCAACAACAGCATTTTCGAACTGTGGCTGCTGATTATTTTCGGCATTATCGGTTTTTTCCTGAAAAGGACCGGCTATGAGCCGTCGCCCCTGATAATTGGTTTCATTCTCGGGCCGACGCTCGAACGGGGCCTTGTCCAGGGCCTTATTATCGGCAACGGCGAAATCCTTTCGCTGTTTACCCGACCGATTTCCGGCACTCTCCTGGTTATCGCAATTAGCCTCATTTTTTATAACCTGGTCAGTTGGATCCGGTCCCGGTATGGTAACAAGAGGGGCCAAAGCGCGCCTCTATAGCTTTCACACAAGGGGGAAATGGAATGGAAACCAGGAAAATCGTGGCTCCGGCACTTGTTGCCCTGCTGGCGGCCGCAGCACTGTCCACCGGCTGCGGGGCGCCGGCTGCCGCGCCGCCGGCTGCCGCCAAGTACCCCACCAAGCCGATTACCATGATTGTCCCCTATCCCGCCGGCGGCACCGCCGACATGATGGCACGGGCCATGGAAAAGCTGGCCAAGCAATACCTTGGTCAGCAGCTGGTCATCACCAATATCCCGGGCGGTGCGGCTACCAACGGCTGGAATGAGCTGGCCGGCGCCAAGGCCGACGGCTACACCATTGGCTACGTAGGCAACGGCATAATCCTCCAGCCGCTCTACAGCCAGACGCGCTACCATTATCCGACCGCCCTCGAGCCGCTTGCTCAGGCCGGCAGTATACCTGTTGCGATCGTAGCCCTGGCCGACCAGCCGTGGAAAAGCGTCGACGAACTCGTCAAGTATGCCAAAGAACACCCCGGCGAAATAAAATTCGGTCATTCCGGCATCGGTTCCGGCAACCACATAGCCGGTGAGATGTTCGCCAAGGAGGCCGGCGTAAACATCGCCCAGGTGCCCTTCCGCGGCGAGGCCGAAGCCCTGGC
>JAEZLU010000040.1 GCA_023415075.1 Bacillota bacterium | reverse complement strand
AATACTTGCTGGTCATCAACGCCGCCAACATCGACAAAGACTACGACTGGATGCGGCAAACCGCCGCCGGCTTCGACGTCCGGCTGACCAACATCTCGGACGACACGGCCGAATTGGCCCTCCAGGGTCCGCAGGCCCAGGCCATCCTCGGTAAACTCACCGCCTATCCCCTGGCAACAATAGCCTACTACTGGTTCGCCCCGGCCGTCGACGTTGCCGGCCGCCAGTGCCTGGTGTCTCGCACCGGCTATACCGGCGAAGACGGTTTCGAAATTTATTGCCGGCCGGCCGACGCCGCCCCGTTGTGGGAAGCGATAATGGCCGCCGGCGAAGAATACGGCCTGCAACCGGCTGGCCTGGGCTGCCGCGACACCCTGCGCCTCGAAGCCGGCCTGCCTCTTTACGGCCACGAACTTTCGCCGGCCACCTCGCCGCTTGAGGCCGGCCTCGGCCGCTTCATCCACCTGGAGAAAGGCGACTTCAACGGCCGCGACGTACTGGCCGAGCAGCAGCGGCAGGGTGTCAGCCGCAAACTCTGCGGCTTTGCCATGATGGACCGCGGCGTGGCCCGGGCTGAGTACCCGGTACTGGCCGCCGGCCGGCCCATCGGCGCCGTCACCAGCGGCACCTTCGCGCCCAGCCTTGAGAAGAACATCGGCATGGCCATCATCGAGGCCGGGTTTGCCGTCGTCGGCCAGCCTCTGGAAATCGAAATCCGCGGCAAAAATGCCGCCGCTCAGGTAATAGCCAAACCATTTTACAAGCGAGAGGGGAAAAAAGCATGAAAATTCTACCCGACCTCAAGTACTCCCAAGAGCACGAATGGGTTAAGGTCGAAGGCAACCGGGCCACCGTCGGTATCACCGACTTCGCCCAGAGCCAGCTCGGCGACGTAGTCTTCGTCGAGATTCCGGCCGTCGGCGCCGCCGTCGCCGCCGGCAAGACCTTCTCGGTCGTCGAGTCGGTCAAAGCGGTTTCCGACATCTACGCCCCGGTCAGCGGCAAGATCGTCGCCGTCAACGACGCCCTGACCGACACCCCGGAAACCGTCAACAGCGACCCTTACGGCGACGGCTGGATCGCCGTCATCGAGCTGGCCGACCCGGGTGAACTGGCCGCCCTCCTCGACGCCGCCGCCTACGAAAAGTTCACGGCCGAAGGGGGCCACTAACATGGCCCCAAGTTACCTGCCCCTGACCGCCGCCGACCGGCAGGCCATGCTGGCCGCCATTGGGGCTGGCGCCACGCAGGAACTGTTTGCCGACATCCCCTCGGGGCTCCGCCTGGCCGGCCGGCTCGACCTGCCGGAAGCCCTGGCCGAGCCCGACCTGGTCCGCCACCTGCAGGCGCTGGCCAAGAAAAACGCCAGCTTCGCCGACTACGCCTGCTTTTTGGGGGCTGGCGCCTATGACCACTACCAGCCGAGCGTCGTCGACCACATCATCGGCCGCTCCGAGTTCTACACCGCCTACACCCAGTACCAGCCCGAGATTGCCCAGGGTTACCTGCAGGCCCTCTGGGAATACCAGAGCATGATCTGCGCCATTACCGGCCTTGACGTCGCCAATGCCTCGCTGTACGACGGCGGCACCGCCCTGGCCGAGGCCGCCATGATGGCCTGCGGCGCCACCGGCCGCAGCGAAATCGTCGTCGGCCGCACCGTTCACCCCGGCTACCGGGCTGTCCTCGCCACCTACGGCATCGACCGCGACTACCGGATAACCGAAGCCGGCTTTGAGGGCGGCGTTACCGACCTGGCCGCCCTGGAAAGGCTGGTTACTCCGGCCACCGCCGCCGTTATCGTCCAGACGCCAAACTTCTTCGGCTGCCTTGAGGACCTGCAGGCCGCCGCCGACCTGGCCCACAGGCAAGGCGCCCTCTTAGTGGCCGCCGTCGACCCCATTTCCCTCGGAATCCTCGAGGCCCCCGGTCTGCTCGGCGCCGACATCGTCGTCGGCGAAGGCCAGCCGCTCGGCCTGCCGGTCTCCTTCGGCGGACCCTATCTCGGCTTCTTCGCCGCCGGCGAGAAGCTCATGCGCAAGATGCCCGGCCGCATCGTCGGCCGGACGGCCGACTTTGAAGGCACCGGCGGCTTCGTTCTTACCCTGCAGGCCCGCGAGCAGCACATCCGCCGCGAAAAGGCCAACTCCAACATCTGCTCCAACGAAGCCCTCTGCGCCCTGGCTGCCGCGGTCTACCTCAGCGCCGTCGGCCCCGAGGGCTTCCGCCAGGTGGCCGAACTCTGCCTGCGCAAGGCCCATTACGCCTACGACGCCCTGGTGGGCGGCAAGTGCCGGCCGGTCTTTGCCGCTCCCTTCTTCAAGGAATTCGTCGTCCGGCCGCCGGCGCCGGCGTCGGTCGTCAACCAGGCCCTGCTGGCCGACAAAATCATCGGCGGCCTCGACCTCGGGCCTCACTACCCCGAACTGGACGGCTGCCTGCTCATCGCCGTCACCGAGAAACGCACCAAAGAAGAAATCGACCGCCTGGTCAAAGGAATGGAGGCGGTATCATGAGAAAGTCCCAGCCGCTCATCTTCGAAATCGGCCAGAGCGGCCGCCGGGCCATCGACCTGCCGGCCTGCGACGTGCCGGCGCCGGCCGCCGCCGACCTCCTGCCGGCCAAGTTCCGCCGCCGGGAGGACGCCGCCCTGCCGACCGTCAGCCAGGTCGAACTCGTCCGCCACTATACCGGCCTGTCCCGCCGCAACTTCGGCGTCGACAGCGGCTTTTACCCCCTGGGTTCCTGCACCATGAAATACAATCCGAAAATCAACGAGGACGCCTGCCGCTACGACGGCTTCGCCCACATCCACCCCCTGCAGGCTGAAGACACCGCCCAGGGAGCGCTGCAGATTCTCGGTGAAATGCAGGACTATCTGGCCGAGATCGCCGGCATGGACGCCGTCAGCCTCCAGCCGGTAGCCGGGGCTCACGGCGAACTCACCGGCCTCAAGCTCATCCGGGCCTACCACCGTCAGCGGGGTGAAAACCGCACCAAGGTAATCGTCCCTGACTCAGCCCACGGCACCAACCCGGCCAGCGCCGCCGTCTGCGGTCTGGAAATCGTCGAGATCAAGTCCCACGCCGACGGCGCCGTCGACCTCGATGCCCTTAAAGCCGCGGTCGGTGCCGATACCGCCGCCCTCATGCTGACCAACCCCAGCACCCTCGGCCTGTTCGAAACCAACATCGAGGAAATCGCCCGCATCGTCCACGCCGCCGGCGGCCTGCTGTACTACGACGGTGCCAACGCCAACGCCATCATGGGCCTTACCCGCCCGGGCGACATGGGCTTCGACGTCGTCCATTTCAACCTCCACAAAACCTTCGCCACCCCCCATGGCGGCGGCGGCCCCGGTTCCGGGCCGGTCGGCGTCAAGAAGGCCCTCGCGCCCTTCCTGCCGGCGCCGGTTGTCGTCTACGAGGGCGACCGTTACCGCCTGGACAGCGACCGGCCGCTGTCGATCGGCAAAGTCCACGCCTTCAACGGCAACTTCGGCGTTATCGTCCGCGCCTACGCCTACATCCGGGCCATGGGGCCGGACGGCCTGCGCCAGGCCAGCGAGGACGCCGTTCTCAGCGCCAACTACATCCTCAGCCGGCTGAAGGGAAAATACGACTACCCCTTCGACCGTTTCTGCATGCACGAATGCGTTCTCACCTCCAAGCGTCAGAAACCATCCGGCGTCCGCACCCTCGACATCGCCAAGCGGCTGCTCGACTACGGCTATCATCCGCCGACCATCTACTTCCCGCTCATCGTCGAAGAGGCCCTGATGATCGAGCCCACCGAAACCGAGAGCAAAGAGACGCTCGACGGTTTTGTCGAGGCCATGCTCAAGATCGCCGACGAGGCCGCGAGCGAGCCCGACAAAGTAAAAGGCGCCCCCTTCAGCACCGTCGTCGGCCGGCTGGACGAAGCGACGGCCGCCCGCAAACCGGTGGTGCGGTGGAGTCGCTGAGGGCGCTGGCCGCTGAGGCATGGGCTGCCCGTGAGCGCCATTTCCCGCCCGAACTGGCGGCCGTCCACCCCAGCCGTACCCAGGCCATCAGCCTTACCGGCCCGGACTGCGCTTTAGGCTGCGCCCACTGCGGCGGCCATTACCTGAAAGCCATGAAACCGTTGGCGACCCTTGCCGACGGCGACGACCTCGGCCCCAGCTGCCTGATAAGCGGCGGCTGCGACCATGGCGGCCGGGTGCCGATAAGCGAGCACGCCGGCCGCCTGGCCGACCTCAAGGGTGGCCGCCGCTTCAACCTGCACACCGGTCTGGTCGACGATGCCGACCTGCCGGCCATCGCCCGCCTGGCCGACACCGTCTCCTTCGACCTGGTCGGCGATGATGCTACCATCGGCGAAGTCCTCGGCCTCGACCGCACGGTCGCCGACTACGCCGCCTGCTACGCCAGGCTGCGCGAGCACTGCCGCGTCGTGCCCCACATCTGCGTCGGCCTTCACGGCGGCGCCATCCGCGGCGAATACCGGGCGCTCGACCTTCTGAAAGAACTGGGCGCCGACAGCCTGACCTTCATCATTTTCACCCCTACCCGGGGTACCCGTTTCGCCGACCGCCAGCCGCCGGCCGTAGCCGATACAGCCGAGTTGCTGGCCGCTGCCCGCACCATGTTCCCGGCCGTGCCCATCCAGCTCGGCTGCATGCGGCCGGGCGGCCGCTACCGTGAGGAAATCGACAGCTGGGCGGTGCGCCTCGGCGTCAACGCCATCGTCAACCCGGCGCCGGCGGCCCTTCGTGAGGCCGAGAAGCTCGGTCTGGCCATCGTCCGCCGCTGGGAGTGCTGCGTACTATGAACACCTGGAAACTGTCGACAGGCACGGCCGCCCTCCTGGCCGGCAAAAAACTCAAAGGCGGCGCGCCGCCCACCACCGCCTACATAATGGTGGGCGAGAAGTGCCGCAACAACTGCCGCTTCTGCGCCCAGGCGCGCGAGAGCGGCGCCGCCGCCAATATGCTCTCACGGGTAACCTGGCCGACCGCGGCTGCCGACGAGGCCGCCCGCGGCATCGCCGCCGCCCACGCTGACGGCAGCCTAAAACGGGCCTGCCTGCAGGTCGTCGGCAGCGCCGACGGTCCGGTGGCCGCTGCCGGTGCCGTCCAGGCCATCCGCCAGGCCAGCGCCGTGCCGGTCTGCGTCTCCAGCCATATCGAGAGGGTGGAGGAGGCCGCCGCCCTGGTGGCCGCCGGCGCCCAGCGGGTCTGCCTGGCTCTCGACGCCGCCACCCCGGCCGTGTATGCGGCCGTCAAGGAAGGCGACTGGCAGGAAAGGTGGCGGCTTCTGACTGCCTGCACCGCCGCCCTGCCCGGCCGCATCACCACCCACCTCATCGTCGGCCTTGGCGAAAGCGAGGAAGCGATGGTCGACACCATTGCCGCCTGCCTCAGCCGCGGCATAACCGTCGGCCTGTTCGCCTTCACGCCGGTCAGGGGCACGGCCTTTGCCGACCGGCCGCCGCCGCCGCTGGCCGCCTACCGCCGCCTGCAGGCGGCCCACCACCTGCTCCGTCTCGGCTACGACCGGGCTGTCATCCGCTGCCGGGACGGCCGGATAATTGCCTTTGACCTTCCGGACGCCGCCGGTCTTCTGGCCGACGGCCAGGCCTTCCGGACAAGCGGCTGCCCGGACTGCAACCGCCCCTACTACAACGAGCGGCCGGGCGGCGTCATGTACAACTATCCGCGGCCTCTGACCGCCGCTGAAGCGGCGGTGGCCATCGCCGACTGCGGCATCATCGAGGTGAACGCGCAATGCAATGGCGGCTGATCGACAGCGGCCTGGCCGACGCCGCCGCCAACATGGCGGTCGACGAGGCCATCCTGCTGGCCCACCAGGCCGGTAAAGTGCCGCCCACCCTCAGATTCTACGGCTGGCGGCCGGCGGCCGTCAGCCTCGGTTACGCCCAGCGGGCCGCGGGCGAAATTAACCTCGCCGCCTGCCGGGCCCGCGGTATCGGCGTCGTCCGCCGGCTGACCGGCGGCCGGGCCGTTCTCCACGACGCCGAGCTCACCTACAGCGTCGTTGTCGGCGAGGGCCAGGCCGGCGTACCGGCCACCATCACCGCCGCCTACCATTATTTCAGCCAGGGTCTCCTGGCCGGCCTTGCCAGGTTGGGGGTCGAGGCCCGCATCAATATCCCGCGGGCCGCCTACGGCCAGCGTCAGCCGCGCAGCCACGCCTCGGCCGCCTGCTTCGACGCTCCGGCCCACTACGAGATAACCGCCGCTGGCCGCAAACTGGTCGGCAGCGCCCAAGTCCGCAAAGGAGCCGCCATCCTCCAGCACGGCTCGCTGCTGCTGCGGTTCGACCCGGCGGCCCTCGCGGCCGTCCTGCGGTCGCCGGTGCCGGCCGACCTCGCTGCCATGCTGGCCGCCCGCGCCGTCGGCCTCGAAGAACTCCTTGGCCGCCCGCTGGAATGGCCCGAACTGACCGCCGCCATGGCCGCCGGCTTCGGCGAAGTTCTCGGCCAACTCGTACCCGGTCGCCTCACCGCCGACGAGGAGCAGATCGCCGGCGAGCTCGCGGCCGCTAAATACCGCCGGGACGACTGGAACCTCCGGCGATAACCCGTTTGTATACTTAATACTTTGGCTGCCTGGACCTTTTTGGTTCAGGCTTTTTTGTTGCCGCGGGAGGAAATACCGAGCGGCGGCAGGAATATATCCGATATTTGCATGAAATTCGCAGACAGGAGCCGAAAAATGTACGACCTTATACTCTTTGACCTTGATGGCACGCTGACCGACTCGGCGCCCGGCATCACCCGCTGCGTCCAGTATGCCCTGGCTAGGTTGGGCATCGAAGAAAGCGACCTTGACAAGCTGCGTCCCTTCGTCGGCCCGCCGCTCGTCGACTCCTTCAAAGCCTACTACCGGATGAACGACCGCGACGCCGCCCTGGCCCGCGACTATTACCGCGAACGCTTCGCCAGCGTCGGCCTCTACGAGAACGCCGTCTATCCCGGGGTGGAGGCCCTGCTTGAATGCCTTCGCCAGGCCGGCACGAAAATGGTTATTGCCACCTCCAAGCCGACGGTATACACCGTCAAAATCCTCGAACACTTCGGCCTCAGTCGCTATTTTGCGGCGATAGTCGGCAGCAACCTCGACAACACCCGGGTGGCCAAAGGCGAGGTTATCGCCGCCGCCCTGGAAGAGGCGGGCTGCCGGGACGGCAGCAAGGTCGTTATGGTCGGCGACCGCGAGCACGACGTCATCGGTGCCCGCGAGAACGGCATCACCGTCATCGCCGTCGGCTACGGCTACGGCAGCCAGGAAGAACTGGCCGCCGCCGGTCCCGACTATACAGTACCCACCGTCACCGCCCTCCAGGAACTGCTGTGCGGCCTCACTGCCCGTTGATCACCCCAAAGGGGAAAAATAAGGAGATGACAACATGCAGCCGGAAGAAGTCCAGATTGGTAACGACCGTAAAGACCTTATCGTTGGCATCGAAGAAAAAATGACCTTTCGCGAATACCTAATCTATGGCTTCCAGCAAGTGCTTGTCGAAAGCTCGGCCCTGACCTTCCCGGTAGCTACCGGCATGGGCCTCGGCCTGCCGAAGGAAACCATCGCCTACCTGGTGCAGGCCTACCTCATAGGTGCCGGCCTGGTCACCATCACCCAGTCGTCCCGCCTGCTCAAGCTGCCCTGCGTACAGGGCCCGGCGGCCGTTTTTATCTCGGTCATGATCAACGTCGGCAATACCCTCGGTCTGGCAGCCGCCTGGACGGCCATGATTATCGGCGGCCTCTTATCCACCCTGCTGTCCTGGCCGCTCGGCTGGTGGGGCAAACTGCGGCCGATTATCGCTGCCCCGCCGGTTTACGGTCCGCTTGTCACCCTCATCGGCCTGTCGCTCACCGGCATCGTCATCGGCCTTATCCTCGGCCGGCCTGGCACCCCGACCTTCGGCGACACCTTCAGCATCGTCCTCGCCGGGCTGTCCTTCATCATCGCGACCTGCCTCACCCTTTACTTTGAAAGAGGCATCTTCCGCTTCGGCTCTATCCTTATCGCCGTGGCCATAACCACCGTGGTGGCCACTGTCGACGGCAGGGTCAACTTCGACGCCGTCGACAAGGCCGCCTGGTTCGGCTTCCCGACCTTTTTGCCCTTCGGCTGGGAAATAAACATGGGCGCGATTTTTATTGTCTTTGTCGGTTACCTCATCGCCATTATCGAATCAATCGGCAACTACGTCCTGCTGGGTGAAATCATGGGCCGCCAGAAGATGGACGAAGCCCGCATCAACCGCGGCATTCTCGGCGAATCGATCGGCTCGACCTTCGCCGGCCTCATCGGCGGCGTCGGCACCACCTCCTACGCTCAGAACATCGGCGCCATCGCCGTCACCGGTATCGGCAGCCGCTATGTAATCACCGCCGCCGGCTTTATTGTCCTCATCCTCGGTTTCATCCCCAAGGTCGGGGCGGTCGTCGCCAGCATCCCGCCCGCCGTCCTCGGCGGCATCTACATCCTCACCTGGGGCATGCTCATCATGCAGGGCGTGCGCGTTCTCGGCCGCATGCGCCTCACCAACCTCAACATGATCATCGCCGGCTCGACCTTCATGCTGGGCATGGGCGCCTACTTCATTCCGCCCCAGTTCCTGGCCACCCTGCCGCCGGTCGGTAAAGCCATCATGTCTACCGGCCTTATTGTCGGCACCATCGTCGGCATCAGCCTGTTCGTCCTCTTCAAGCTCATTCTTCGCCTGGACGAGCGCAAACAGGCCTCAGAATAACAACAGCAACACCCAATAACGGAGGTATCCCCCATGATAACAAGCGACATCAAAGACAAGCTCCGGGCCATCGTCGGCGCCGACAACGTGCTGGACGCCGACCTCGACCGCTTCGGCTATTCGTATGATTCGTCCTTCGTGCCGCTGCTGCCGGCCAACAAGCCGGACGTAGTCGTCCGGCCGCTAACCACCGCCGAAGTCAGCGCCGTCATGGCCCTGGCCAACACCCATGCCATCCCGGTAACCGCCCGCGGCGCCGCCAGCGGACGGACGGGCGGCAGTATCCCGCTGGCCGGCGGCATCTCGCTGACCCTTGACCGGATGACGAAAATAATCGAACTCGACGAAGCCAACATGATGGTCACCGCCGAGGCCGGCGTGCGGACAATCGACCTCTACAACTTTTGCGCCGCCAAAGGCCTGTTCTATCCGCCCGACCCGGCCAGCTGGAAGTTCTCGACCATCGGCGGCAACGTCGCCGAGAACGCCGGCGGCATGCGGGCCGTCAAATACGGCGTCACCAACAACTACGTCATGGGCCTCGAAATCGTCCTGGCCGACGGCACGGTCATCAACACCGGCGGCAAGGCCATCAAGAACGTGACCGGCTACAACCTCACCAGCCTGTTCACCGGCTCGGAGGGCACCCTCGGCATCATCACCAAGGTAATTCTCCGGCTGATAGCGATGCCCAAGACCCGCAACACCCTCCAGCTCATGTTTCCCTCGCTCGACGAGGCCTGCGCCACCATCCACGCCATGCTCCAGCAAGGCATCGTGCCGGCGTCGGCCGAGATCATGGACAAAATCTGCATCCAGGCGGTGGCCCGCCATCGCAAACTGGATATCGACCCGGGCATCGAAGCCTGCGTAGTCACCGAAATCGACGGCGACAAGGATGAGGCTCTGGCCGTCCAGGCCAGCCAGATTGAAGCCATCGCCCGCCAGCATAACGTCAGCGAGGTCCGCATCGCCCAGTCGCCCCAGGAAGCTGACGAAATCTGGGCCATCCGCCGCGGCCTGAGCTCGGCCGTCGGCGCCATGGCGCCCAACCGCCTGGGCGAAGACATCTCGGTGCCCCGCAACGCTTTTCCCGAGGTCGTCCGCCGCATCCGGGCGATCGCCGAAAAGCACAAGCTTACCATCGCCGTCTATGGCCATGCCGGCGATGGCAACCTTCACCCCTCGGTGCTGTGCGACCTGGCCAACGCCGACGAAGCCGAACGGGTCCACCAGGCGGTCGATGAGATATTTGCCGCCGCCCTCGCCGTCGGCGGCACTCTGTCAGGCGAGCACGGCATCGGCATAACCAAACGGGGCTATATCGCCAGCGCCCTCGGCGAGGGCGGCGTCAGCGCCCTCAAAGCCGTAAAGCAGGCCCTTGATCCCAAGGGCATCCTCAACCCGGGGAAAATCTGGTAGGCCGCCCATAAGGAGAAAGAACATGGACAACAGTAAAAGCAGCATCCTCAAGGAAGCCCACGACATCGTCAGCCAGTGCGACCGCTGCGGCACCTGCCTGCCCGCTTGCCCGCTGTTCGGCATCAAGGACGTTGAAGCCGTAAGCGCCCGCGGCAAGAACAACATCACCCGGGCCCTCGCCGAAGGCGGCCTCGAGCCGAGCGGCGACATCCTCAAAGCGGTCAACTTCTGTCTGCTTTGCCGTTCCTGCACCGACATCTGCCCCAACAAACTCAAGACCGACGTCGCCATGATGGCCGTGCGCCAGCACCTCGCCGACCGTAGCGGCGGCGCCGGCCTTAAATACAGCGCCCTCGGCGGCCTGCTGAAAAACAAGAACCTCGTCAAACTGTCGGCCGGCATGCTCGGCGTGGTCCGCAAAGTCGGCCTCGGCGGCCTGGTGCCTTACGGCATGGCCCCTGCCGGCGGTAGCCGCCGGCAGTATCTGGCTGCTTTCGCCGGACCGGCCGCCCTCGGCGGCCAGGCGCCGGTCGCCGCCGCCCCGGTCGTCAAAGGCGGCAAGGTGGCTTATTTCCAGGGCTGCGGCATGCGGATGATGTTTCCCGAGGTGGTCAAGGAAACGCTGGCCATCCTCGGCACAACCGGCGAAGTCCTTCAGGCCGACAACGAATGCTGCGGCCTGCCGCACCTCGCCCACGGGCTGCGGGTCGACTTTCTGGCGATGGCCAAAAAGAACATCTGCCTGTTCACCCAGGCCGATGTCATTGTCAGCGACTGCGCCAGCTGCAGCGGCACCCTCAAACACCTCGGCGAATATCTGGCCGGCGACCCAGACTGGAAAGATAAAGCCGCCGCCTTCAGCGCCAAGGTCATGAGCCTCAGCGAATACCTTGCCAAGGTAGGCTATCGGCCCCGCCAGCATACCGAAGCCAGGATCACCTTCCACGAGCCCTGCCACCTCGGCCGCGGCCAGGGTGTCAAAAAGCAGCCTCGCGAGCTCCTAAAAGCTGCCGGCAACTACGTGGAAATGGCCGGTGCCGATGTCTGCTGCGGCGGTGCCGGCTCCTTCCATACCGACTACCCCGAGGTCGCCGCCGCCGTCCTCGCCAAGAAGCAGGCGGCCATCGAGAAGAC
>JAEZLU010000349.1 GCA_023415075.1 Bacillota bacterium | reverse complement strand
GCATTGGCCTAAAGGCCCACCGCCGCTTTTTGGCCGCCCTGGCCGAGCAAGCCGGCGGCCGGGTTTATATGCTGGAAGAGTTGGAAAAACGGGCGCTGGTGAAAACGGCCTGGGATGACTGTGTGGGTCGTTATTTGTAGCACAAGCGCCAGCCGCCAACCACGCCACCCGCTTAGGCATGCGCCCATCGGCGCCGCCGCGGCGGGACCGGCGGGGTTGTTTCTTTTTGGCGCGAGGAGAGGATTATCAGTTGCCGCCGAGAATATTACTTAATTAAGCAAATTTTCCGGGGTGGTGGAATTGTGTTATACTTGTTTTTGGCGTTGCTTTTTTCTTTGTTTGTCGCAATCATTGCCATCCAGAATTCACTCGCGGTGACTGTCTCGATTTTTACCTGGAGTTATCAGACGTCGCTGGTGATTATAATTATCGGCGCCGCGACTTTCGGGGCACTGGCCATTTTGTCGCTGGCGGTGCCGGTGCAGCTCAAGGCCCGCTGGGAACTGAAAAAAGGCCGCCAGCGCCAGGGAGAACTCGAGGCCGAGCTGAAGACGCTGCAGACCAGGTTGGATAAGGAAATGGCCAAGGATATGACCAAAAATGATTTATAATTACTTCAATCCCAAGGCCGTTCAGAAGCGCCCAGATGGGTGCTTATGGGCGGCCGATACCCGGAGGAGTTATGGCTAAACCAGCCAAGGTATGGCGAGTGGCGGCCCCGTCCGCCGACCAGGCGGCGGGACTGTCCCGCGAATTGGGGATTTCGCCGGTGGTGGCCCAGGTGCTGCTTAATCGCGGCATCGTCGACGCGGACCAGGCCCGGCGTTTTTTGTACGGCGGCGCCGAAACGCTGCCTGATCCTTTTGGGCTGCTGGATATGGAAAAGGCAGTTGCCCGGATTGGGTCAGCGATCGCTGAGCGGGAAAAGATTACGGTTTACGGCGACTACGATGTCGACGGGATAACGGCGACGGCCCTCGTATACAGAGTTCTCGCGCGCCTGGGAGCGATGGTGGAGTATTATATCCCCGAGCGCCAGAGCGAGGGCTACGGGCTGAACGACGCGGCCCTCGAGGCGTTGTGCCAGGGCGGCACGAGACTGGTGATCACGGTGGACTGCGGTATCGCCGCGGCGGCCGAGATCGCCCGGATGGACGGCAGGCTGGATATCATCGTCTCCGACCACCACCAGCCGCCGGCCGACTTGCCGCCGGCTTTGGCGGTGCTGAACCCTAAACGGCCGGATTGTCCTTATCCGGAAAAGAACCTGGCCGGCGTGGGCGTGGCCTTCAAGCTTTGCCAGGCTTTATGGCGGAGCTGCCGGGGCGACGAGCCGCTGTTCATGGATTATCTGGAGCTGGTGGCGGTGGGGACGATCGCCGATATTGTGCCGCTCACCGGCGAAAATCGCGTTTTGGTGAAGTTGGGGCTGGCGGCCCTGGCAGCAACGGCCAATCCGGGGCTGCAGGCGCTGATAAAAGTGGCCGGCCTGGCGGATAGCCGGCTGGATGCCGGCAAAGTGGGCTATATTCTGGCGCCGCGTCTCAACGCAGCCGGGCGGATCAGCCACGCCGCCGCCGGTGTCGAACTCTTGACCACCGGGGATAGCGCGCGGGCCCGCGAACTGGCTGCCGAGCTGGACAGCGAAAATGCCCAGCGTCAGTTGGTGGAGAAGGAACTGCTGGCGGCGGCCGAGGCCCAACTGGCCGACAGTGAGGCAGCCGCGGCCAAGGTTATCGTGCTGGCCGGGGCCGACTGGCATCCAGGGGTTATCGGCATTGTCGCTTCCCGGCTGGTGGACAGGTATTACCGTCCGGTGGTTATGATCAGTATTCGCGACGGCGTCGGCAAGGGGTCTTGCCGCAGCATCCCGGGCTTCGATATATATAAGGCGCTGCAAGGGTGCGCCGATCTTTTGCTGCAGTTCGGCGGCCATCAGCAGGCCGCCGGCCTGACGATCGATCCGGCGAATATCGACGCCTTCCGGGAGCGGCTGGCGGCGCAGGCGGCGGCAACGCTGGCGGCCGAGGACTATGTGCTGGTGCTTAATGTGGATTTTCAAATGGCGCTGACCGAGATCGACACCGCTCTCCTTGAGGAGCTGGCCTGCCTGGCGCCGCACGGGATGGGCAACCCAAGCCCGCTGTTCGTGTGCGAGGACTTGGCGGTAGCCGGCGTCAAGCCGGTGGGACAGGCGGGACGCCACCTGAAGCTGCGGGTGCGGCGGCAGGGGGCGAGCGGCGACGTCATCGCCTGGGATATGGGCGGCCTTGCGGCCGACCTTAACGGCGACGCCAGCATCGACCTGGCGTTTTTGCCGGAGTTCAACGAATGGCAGGGCCAGCGGCATATTCAGCTCAAGGCCCGCGATTTGCGACTGCGCGTGCCTGAGCCGCCGCCGGCCGAGCTTGCGGACGCCCGTGACACCGCCGATAAATTGGCCTATTTGTTCAAGGTGGCTGCAGCAAGTCCGCGGACACTCGTAGTGGTGAACGACCGCCGGCAGGCGGTAGCGCTGGCCCGCCGACTGCGGCGCGAGCTGCCGCCCCGGGCGGTGGCCTGGTGCCATCAAGGCATGCCTGCTGCTCAGGCGCAAAAGCTACTGGCTGAATTCGCGGCTGGTGGCCGGCGCCTGCTGGTGGCGGCCGGTTATGAGACGGCGGTCGGCCTGACGGCGGCTGCGGTGGTGCTGTGGAGCCCGCCGCTTTCCGGCGAGGAGCTCGGGACGGTTTGCTGCGCCCTGGAGAACCAGGGTACGCCCGGGGGGCTGCATTTTTTATACGGGACTGCCGACATACAGGCGGCGACGGCCGGGCTGGCCGGCTATTTCCCCGACCGGACGGCGGTGGGCTGGGTCTACCTGGCCCTCAAAGAGGCGGCCGGGCCGGACGGCGGCATAAAGCTGCCGCTGGCAGGCCTGGCGCGGGCGACGGCGCGGTTGAGCGGCCGGCCGGCGGACGAGGCCGGGGTGGCGGCGGCGCTGACGGTGCTGGCCGAGCTTGGACTGGTGAGCCGCGGCGACGCCAGTGGCATATTATATCTGCAGCCGGCACCGGCGGCTAAGCTGGCGATCGAAACGTCGGCCACCTTTCAGGCCGGCAGGCAGGCGCGGGAAGGCTTTGCCCGTTTCGCCCGCGGACTTTTGCGGTTATCGCCGGCCGAATTGTGGAAACAGGCGGTGAATGGGGAATAATCGTTATATATACTGAGCGGGCGGCAGGAGGTGAGCCATGAGCAGCGAACCGAAGGTGACAATTGAGGATGTACTCAGCCAGATAAAGACATATCAGCCGGACGATTCGCTGGCCATGGTCGAACGGGCCTACCAGTTCGCCCTCAATGCCCATCTGGGCCAGCGGCGGGTTTCCGGCGCCGAATATATTTCCCATCCTCTTGGGGTGGCGAGGATTCTCGCTGACCTCCAGCTTGACGCCGTGACTATCAGCGCCGCCCTTCTCCACGACGTGGTCGAGGATACGACAGTGACCGGCGAGGAACTGGAGAAGGAGTTCGGCAAGGAAGTGGCCATGCTGGTCGACGGGGTCACCAAGCTGAGCCGCATCGAATATAAGTCCAAAGAGGAGCAGCAACTGGAAAACTACCGCAAGATGTTCCTGGCGATGGCCAAGGACATCCGGGTTGTGTTGATAAAGCTGGCCGACCGGCTGCACAACATGCGGACCCTCAAGTTCATGCCGCCGGAGAAGCAGCGGGGGACGGCCCGCGAGACGCTGGAAATCTTTGCGCCGCTGGCTCACCGGCTGGGCATTTTCCGCATCAAGTGGGAACTGGAGGATTTGTCGTTTCGCTACCTGGAGCCTGATAGCTACTACAAGCTGGTCGACGAGGTCAAGCAGAAACGGGCCGAGCGGGAAGAGATGATCGTCGCCGCCATGGACCTCCTGAAGGAACGGCTGGCGTCGGTGGGGATAACCGCCGAGATCCAGGGGCGGCCAAAGAATTTCTACAGCATCTGGAAGAAGATGCTGAAGGACCACAAGGACCTCAACGAGATCTACGATCTGTCGGCCGTCCGGGTGGTGGTCGACAGCGTTAAGGACTGCTACGGCGCCCTCGGCATCGTCCATACGCTGTGGAAGCCATTGCCTTACCGCTTTAAAGATTTCGTCGCCATGCCCAAATCGAACATGTACCAGTCGCTGCATACCACGGTGATCGGCCCCCACGGCCAGCCGCTGGAGATCCAGATCAGGACGTGGGAAATGCACCGCACGTCGGAGTACGGCATCGCCGCCCACTGGCGGTACAAGGAAGGCGGCAAGGCAGCCGACAAGGACTACGAGCAGAAACTGTCCTGGCTGCGTCAGCTTCTGGAGTGGCAGCAGGACCTGCGCGACCCGCGGGAGTTCATGGAGACGGTAAGACTCGACGTCCTTACCGACGAGGTCTTCGTTTTCACACCCCGCGGTGATGTCATCGACCTGCCGGCCGGCTCGACGCCGATCGATTTTGCCTACCGGGTGCACACCGAAGTGGGCCATCGCTGCACCGGCGCCCGCGTCAACGGCAAAATGGTGCCGCTCGAGACCAAACTCATCAACGGCAACATCGTCGAAATCATCACAAGCAAGCAGGCCAACGGTCCCAGCCGCGACTGGCTTAATATCGTCGCCTCCTCCGAGACCAAGAACAAAATCCGCCAGTGGTTCAAGAAGGAAAAGCGGGAAGAAAATATCGCCAAAGGCCGCGAGATGCTGGAAAAAGAAAGCAAGCGGCTGGGCTTCGAGGTTTCCGAGCTGACCAAGGGCGACCGGCTGGAAGAGATCGCCCACAAAATGAACTGGGCCGGCGTCGACGACCTGCTGGCGGCCCTCGGCTACGGCGGCGCCACCCTGCCCGGGGTGATGACCAAGCTGCTGGAGGCCTACAAAAAGGCTCAGCGGGCGGCTGCCCCGACCGACATCATCAGCATGGTCAGCGAGATCAAGCCCAAGAAGACCAAGAGCAAGGCCAGCCATGGCATCCTGGTCAAGGGCGAGGCCGGGGTCATGGTCCGTCTGGCCCGCTGCTGCAACCCGGTGCCTGGCGACGAGATTGTCGGCTACATTACCCGCGGCCGCGGCGTATCGATTCACCGAACCGATTGCCCCAACCTTCTCGGCAGCGCCGAGGAGTTCGAGCGGATGATCGAGGTGGCCTGGGACTTGGCTCCCGACAGCCTTTACAAGGTGCCGGTCGAGATCAGCTGCGTCGACCGTTCCGGCATTCTGTCGGAAATCCTCATGGTGCTTTCCGAGGCCAAGATAAACGCCAGTTCGGTCAACGCCAGAACTACCAAGGGCAAGCTGGCCACCATCTACCTTAGCCTGGAGATTAGCAACCTCAGCCAACTGGAGACGATAATGAACAAAATCCGCAAGGTCAAGGATGTCTATAGTGTCCAGCGGGCCCAACCGACGACGGGGGCGGCCCTATGAGGGCGGTGGTGCAGCGGACCGATGCCGCCAACGTGACGGTGGACGGCAAGGTTATCGCCGCCTGCGGCCCGGGCCTGACCGTTTTTCTCGGCGTGGGCCGGGAGGACGGCGAAGCCGAGGCCCGCTACCTTGCGGAAAAGATTGTCAACCTGCGCATTTTTCCCGATGCGCAGGGAAAAATGAACCTGTCGCTGCTGGACATCGGCGGCGAACTATTGGTGGTGTCCCAGTTCACGCTGTACGGCGACTGCCGCAAAGGGCGCCGGCCGGGTTTTGACGCGGCAGCGCCGCCGGCCGCCGCCCAAGCCCTGTACGAAAGGTTCCTGGCCCTTTGCCGGGAGTATGGGATAACTACCCATTGCGGCCAGTTTCAGGCCGAGATGCTGGTAAAACTCGAAAATCACGGGCCGGTTACCATGCTGCTTGACAGCGACCGCCTGTTTTGAGGAGAGATATGGTATGAAGATTATCGCCATGGAAGTGGGCAGCCTCGGCACCAACTGTTATATAGCCTATTCGGAAACCAGCCGCGAGGCGGCGGTCATCGACCCGGGCGGCAGTGCCGAAAGCATCCTGGCCGCCATCGGCAGCGAAAAGCTGAAGGTCAAGTATATCGTGAATACCCACGGCCACGCCGACCATGTCCTGGCCAACCTGCGCATCAAGCAGGCCACCGGCGCCCCCATCCTCATCCACCAGGCTGACGCCGACATGCTGACAAGTGCGGCCCGCAACCTGTCGATGTACATCGGCGGTGCCGCCAGCTGCGGCCCGGCTGACCAGCTTTTGAAAGAAGGCGACGTCATCAAAGTGGCCGACGACCTGGAACTGACCGTCATCCATACTGCCGGCCATACCCCCGGCGGTATATGTCTGAAAGCCGGCGATGTGCTGTTCAGCGGCGACACGCTGTTCGCCGAGTCGATCGGCCGCACCGATTTTCCCGGCGGCTCGTACTCGCAACTGATAACCGCCATCAAGGAAAAACTGCTGCTGCTTGACGATGCCGTGAGGGTGCTGCCCGGCCACGGTCCGGAGACTACCATCGGCTGGGAGCGGAAAATGAACCCCTTTATCCAATAGCTGAACAGGGGGACGATGTCATGGCCAAACAATATGTCGTGTGGCTGAAAATCGCCGTCATCCTGGCAGTCTTCTATGTTCTTAGCCAGGTCACCCCCATCTATCTGCCAATCATTCTGGCGATCATTCTGTCCTTTATTTTGACGCCGCCGGTCGAGAGCCTGTGTTGCCTGCGCCTGTGGCCGGCTTCCCGTCACCTGCCCCGCGGCCTGGCGGTGGCCATGGTCATCCTGGCGGCGGCTATAGCCTTCGCGGTCACGGTAGGCTTTGTTTTCAGCCCGTTCGTCCGTGAATTCAACAATTTCGTATTCAACTTGCCGGCCCTCATCGAGCGCATCCAGGCGATAACCGGCGCTATCGGCGAGAAGGCCCAGGCCCTTGAATTGCCGGCCAACGTGCAGACGGTGGTTGACCGGATGCTGGCCGGCGCTGCCTCCTACGCCGTGCAGGTCGGCCAGCGGGCCCTGGTGTCGACCGTCAACTTCGCCTCCAAGATCGTCGAGCTTGTGGTCGTGCCTGTACTGACCTATTATTTCCTGAAAGACTGGCGGCGGCTTAAGGAGTCGCTGCTCACCGCCCTGCCGCCGGCCAGCCGCCCCAAGGGAGCGGTCATCGTCGAGGAGATGGCGACCGTCATGAGCGGCTATATCCGCGGCCAGGTGCTTGTCAGTATTATTATGGGTCTGTTGGCTTTCGCCGGCATGTACTTTCTTGAGGTCGAGTACCCGTTGGTGCTGGGCCTGCTGGCCGCCCTCACCGAGGCTATCCCGATAATCGGCCCGATCATTGGCGCGGCGCCGGCCGTTTTTCTGGCCTACCTCGGCTCGCCGGCCCTGGCGGTCAAGGTGGCCGTCTTTTTCCTGATCATCCATCAGCTCGAAAACCATGTTGTTGTGCCCAAGGTTATGGGCCGATCGATAGATCTTCACCCGGTGTCGGTCATCATCAGCCTGTTAATCGGCGGCCAGCTCATGGGGATTGTCGGCATGATCCTGGCGGTGCCGACGGCAGCCCTGCTAAAAGTACTCTACAAGCATCTTTGGGTTTACGACTCATGAAATGGGAGAGGGGACTACCATGCCTATCGGAATGGCCGACCTGCGGCAGAAGCTGCGCGACCGCCAGTATAAGCTGACCTCGCAGCGGCAAATCATTTTGCAGGCTTTCCTCGACAACCCCGGCCGCCATCTGTCGGCCGAGGACGTCCATACCATTGTCCGACGGCAGGCGCCGGACACCGGGCTGGCGACCGTCTACCGCACCCTCGAACTGTTGGGTGATCTCGATGTCCTCCAGAAGATGGACTTCGGTGACGGCCGCCACCGCTACGAGATCAACGAGACGAGTACGCCCCACCATCATCATCACCTGATCTGCCTGAAGTGCGGCAAGGTCAAGGAGTTCGGCGACGATCTCCTGGAAACGCTGGAGACCGCTGTCGCCAAGCAGAGCAAGTTCGCCATAGTCGATCATCAGCTGAAGTTTTACGGCTATTGCCAGGAGTGTCAAGAACGAAAGTGAGAATTGAAGGCTATTATTTGTCGGTGGCGGAGAACGGGCTGGCCGACGCGGTGAGGGATGCCGCGGCGCTGTTCGCTTTATCCGCCGCCGGCCGTTTAGCCGACCGCGAGGTCGGTGACTGCCTGCCGGCCGGGGCGGTATTCATCCGCAACACGGTTAATAGTGGTTCGCAGGTTGTCGAGGTCGTCACCGAGGTGTTTTTCCGGCAGGAAGCCGACAGCCTCGGCTGCCGCAGCCGGCGGGCGACCGGCGGCGGCGACGAGCCTGCGGCCGCCGCCGTCCAGCGGCTGGTACGCCTTAACCTGCTGGCCATCCTCGGTGAACTGACCGGTCGCCAAACCGGCCCTTGGGGCATTCTGCGCGGGGTAAGGCCTACGAAAATTCTCCACCGGCTGCTCGACCGGGGCCTGGCCCCGGAGGCGGTGCGGACCAGGCTGGCCAGCCACTACGCCGTGGACACCGCCAAGGCTGAACTGATTACCGAGATCGCCCTGCGCCAGCGACCCTTTCTACCGCCAGCCGGCCCGAGCGGCCGGCTGGTGGCGGTCTATATCGGCGTGCCCTACTGCCCGTCCCGCTGCCTGTACTGTTCCTTCCCGGCCAACGTTTTACCGGCCGACCCGGACAGGCTTGCCGCCTTCACCGGGGCCCTGGCGACCGATATCGCCGCCGCCGCCCGCCTCATGGAACGCCACGGCCTGGCGGCCGAGTCGGTATATGTAGGCGGCGGTACGCCCACCAGCCTGGGCGAAGCTGATTTTGCCGACTTGCTGACCAGCGTGCGCCGAGCCTTCGTGAGCAGCGAGACCCGCGAGTTCACCGTCGAGGCCGGCCGGCCCGACAGCCTTACGGACGGTAAGATCGCCGCCATGGCGGCCGCCGGCGTCGGCCGGGTGAGCGTCAATCCCCAGACGATGCAGGAAAAAACCTTAAAACTTATTGGACGAAATCATAGTGTCTACGATATAATAGAAATGTTTAGGAAAATCCGTGCTAAGCCCATCCCGGTCATCAACATGGATATCATCGCCGGCCTGCCGGGAGAAGACGAGGCGGCGATGGCCGACACCCTCGCCCGTATCGGCGAGCTGGCGCCCGATAACCTGACTGTCCACACCTTGGCCATCAAGCGGGGATCGCTGCTGGCCGAGCGACCGGAGGCCGCTCTGCCTGACGAGGCGACGACCGCCAATATGCTGGCACTAGCGGCGGCGGTCGCGCGGAATATGGGTATGTCGCCCTACTACCTGTATCGCCAGAAGTACATGACCGGCAACCTGGAGAATGTCGGCTATGCTCTTCCGGGCTGCGAATGCCTGTACAACATTCAGATAATCGAGGAGCGGCAGACGGTAATCGGCATCGGGCCGGCGGCCGGGACCAAGGCGGTGGAGAATAATTTCCGGCTGACCAGCTGCTACAATCCCAAAGATGTTCCGACCTACATAAAGAATCTCGCCACCTATACCGCGCGGCGGGACAGCCTGATAGCCGGACTTTTCAAAGCTTGAGGAGGAAGTGGAATGGAGATTTCGGCCCCGCGGGGGACCAAAGATATCCTGCCGGCCGGCAGCGGCCACTGGCAGTACGTGGAAAACACGGCCCGCCAGGTATGTCGGGATTATGCCTATTACGAGATCCGCACGCCGGTGTTCGAGCACACCGAGCTGTTTTTGCGGGGTATCGGCGATACCACCGACATCGTCCAGAAGGAAATGTACACCTTCCTGGACAAGGGCAACCGCAGCATTACCCTGCGGCCGGAGAACACCGCCTCGGTCGTGCGGTCCTACCTGGAGAGCAAGCTGTACGCCGAGCCCCAGCCGACCAAGGTGTACTACATCGGGCCGATGTTCCGCTACGACAAGCCCCAGGCCGGCCGCTTCCGCCAGTTTCACCAGTTCGGCATCGAGGCTATCGGCGCCGCCGGACCGGCGGTGGATGCCGAGATCATTATGGCGGCGCTGGAATTTTTCCGCCGCCTTGGTCTCAAGGACCTTAACCTGTTCGTAAACTCGGTGGGCTGCCCGGCCTGCCGGCCGGTATACCGGGCCAGGCTGCAGGAGGCTCTCAAGGCGGTACTGCCTGAGCTGTGCGAGGACTGCCAGGGACGCTTCGAGCGCAACCCGATGCGCATCCTTGACTGCAAAAACGAGAAATGCAACGAACTGACGCGGCAGGCCCCCTCGGTGGCCGACTGCCTGTGCGACGACTGCGCCGGCCATTTCGCCGGCCTGCGCGAGCTCTTAACCGCTGCCGGGGTGGACTACAAACTGAATCCCCGGCTGGTGCGCGGTCTGGACTATTATACCAAGACGGCCTTCGAGATCCAGTACCCGCCGCTCGGCGCCCAGAGCGCGGTCTGCGGCGGCGGCCGCTATGACGGCCTGATCGAGGAAATCGGCGGCCGGCCGACGCCGGCCATCGGCTTCGCCATCGGCCTGGAAAGGGTTATCCTGGCCCTGGAAAAACAGGAGCTGTTGCCGGCGGCGAACAGTGAGATCGTCGTGTTCGTGGCCGCGGTGGACGATAAGACGCGAACGCTGGCCTTCAAGCTCTTAACCGAGCTCAGGCAGGCCGGGCTGGCCGCCGATATGGACTACCTGGCCCGCGGCCTCAAGGCCCAGCTCAAGCAGGCCAACCGCTACCCAGCCCGCTTCGTGGCCATCATCGGCGAGGAAGAGGCGGCCGCCGGCAAAGTGGCGCTGAAGAATATGGGCACAGGCGGGCAGGAACTTGTTGACGCCTGTCAGGTAGCTGACAAGATACGAGCAGGGATGGGGGATTAACACATGGATACAATGATTGGCCTTAAGCGCACCGCAAGGTGCGGTGAACTTGATAAAGGAATGGCCGGCCGCGAGGTCGTGCTGTGCGGCTGGGTGGCCCGCCGCCGCGACCACGGTGGCCTGATTTTCATCGATCTGCGGGACCGCTCGGGCCTGGTGCAAGTGGTTTTTTCGCCTGACGTCAACGAGATGGCCTTCCGCAAGGCCGAGACCGTCCGCACCGAGTATGTGCTGGCGGTGCGCGGCAAAATCCGCCTGCGCGACGCCGACACCGTCAACCCCAATATGACGACAGGCGAAATCGAAGTAGATGGCAGCGAGCTGCGGGTGCTCAACGCCGCCAAGACGCCGCCCTTCTACATCCAGGACGACATCGACGTCGACGAGACCGTCCGCCTGAAATATCGCTATCTCGACCTGCGGCGGCCGGAGATGCAGAAGAACCTCATGCTCCGCCACCGGGTGACCAAGCTGATGCGGGACTTCTTCGACAACAACGGCTTCATCGAAGTGGAGACCCCCATGCTGACCAAGAGCACCCCCGAAGGGGCCAGGGACTACCTCGTCCCCAGCCGGGTCAACGCCGGCAAGTTCTACGCCCTGCCGCAGTCGCCGCAGATATTCAAGCAAATCCTGATGGTCGCCGGCTTTGAGCGCTATTTCCAAATTGCCCGCTGCTTCCGCGACGAGGACCTGCGGGCCGACCGCCAGCCGGAATTCACTCAGCTCGATATCGAGATGTCCTTCGTCGACCGCGAGGACGTGCTGACGATGATGGAAAATATGGTGGCCTATCTGTTCAAGGAGGCTATCGGCGCCGAGGTGCCGGTTCCCTTCCAGCGGCTTAGCTACGACGAGGCCATGGACAAGTACGGGTCGGATAAGCCCGACCTGCGCTTCGGCATGGAGCTTATTGACCTGTCGGACGCCGTCCGCGGCTCGGACTTCAAGGTGTTCGAAAACGTGCTGGCCGCCGGCGGCCGGGTCAAAGCCATCAACGTTAAGGGCTACGCCAACATTCCCCGCCGCGAACTCGACGGTCTGGTAGACTACGTCGCCGGCTACGGCGGCAAGGGCCTGGCCTGGCTGTGCTATACCCCTGAAGGCATCAAGTCGCCGATAACCAAATTCTTCAGCGACGAGATAGTTGCCAAGATCACCGCTGCCGGCGGCGCCATGGAAGGTGACCTGCTGCTGGTGATGGCCGACGTCCCGGCCACCCTCAACCCGGCTCTCGGCCAGCTCCGTCTGGAGATGGCCCGGCGTCTGAACCTCATTGATCCCGATAAGTTGTCCTTCGCCTGGGTGGTCGACTTCCCGATGTTCGAGTACGATCCCGAGGAGAAACGCTGGGTGGCTATGCACCATCCGTTCACCTCGCCGCGGGACGAGGACGTGGCTTTCTTCGACAGCGACCCCGGCCAGATGAAGGCCAAGGCCTATGATATGATATTGAACGGCACCGAGATCGGCGGCGGCAGCATCCGTATCTATAACCGCGACCTGCAGGAGAAAGTCTTCAAGGCCCT
>JAEZLU010000346.1 GCA_023415075.1 Bacillota bacterium | reverse complement strand
GGGCTCAGGCCGCCGGCGGGCGACCCGGCAGTTTTGGGGGCGGCGTTCGCTTCCTGGTAAACGGTCTTGAGCACTTCCCGCACAATGTCTTCAACCAGTTTTTGCTGCACCATATCGTTCACCTCCGTCTGTTAAAACTGCACGTCGATTTCCAGCGGCTTTGCGCCGGAAACGACGTGTTCGGTTTCCTTGATGTGCAGCACCGCTGCTTTGGCCTGGTACTTCGGCCGAGCCATCTGATCGTTCTTTGTCGGCACGGGTGTCGGCGATTCGCCTTTGGCGTATTTAGCCGCGTTGTGGCCGATAGCCCGGTAGGTTTCGAGATCCAAGAGCGGCGACTGCGGGAACAGTTCCAGGTTGCTCAGAGGTGGCAGGTCTTTTTGATGAATAACGGTGGTGCCGCGGGACTGAATGCCGATGGCGATGCCCGAGCCGCTAAGCTTGGTTGCGTCGTGGGCGGCAAAGGCCACGTCGGACGAGCGCAGCACCCGCACGACCCGGGCTCGCAGACCTTCTTCCTCGATGCCGGCAATGATTTCCCGCAGCACCTCGCTGTGGGGAATATTGACAATGGTTTTATTCTGGTATTTGCCGAAGGCCGGCGCCAAAGCGATGACCACCTCATCGGCTTTAGTCCCGCAACGGGCCTCCCCTTTCTCAACAAGCTTCATTGGCCGGCCGGCAGGGGCCGCTTTCGTCGTTTTCGGCAGTTCCATGCCCTGCAGCACTTGGACCACGATTTCCCGAATAGCCTGTTCGCTGATTTGCATCACTTCACACCCCTTTCCGCCTTAGTCGAAGTCGGACGGCTTGATGGCCTGACTGGTATTCTTGATTTCATCCCAGCGCTCGGGACTGAGGCGGTAGCCTGTGCCCGGGCCGCGATAATCATTGCGGTTGTTGACGGCGCTGATGACGTTGAAGTTCCTGTCCAAAATCGCCGACGTGTGGAGATAGTCGCCGGAAATCCTCTGCTTGAGGAGATTGAGCACATAGCCGCCCAGGTCTTCAAACCCGTTCTTGGCCAGTGCCTTGACGACGTCCAGGCCGGTAATCTCGCGCTTCATCATATCCTGGGCCGCCTTGAGGTCCTCGACGACGTTGCGCGGCGGCATATCCTTGCTGCCGTGGGCGTAGGTCGCGGCTTCGACTTCGGCGTCGGTAATGGCCGGGAATCCCAGCTCCTTGAACACGGTCTGCAGGGCCCTGGCACCCCTGTTACGCACGGCGATGACAGCGTCTTCGGCCACCGGGCGCAGGCCGCCGTCGACCATGAGATCGCGCTGGATGATGTTCCAGTCGTCGTAGTCCTCCACGTCCCAGTTCGAGCCGGCGAACATGTTGTCGTAGTTGGGCACGGCGCTGTAGCCGGAACAGATGAAATCGGTGCCTGGGAGCATCTGCATCAAAGTGCGGGCCGTCCGGCGGATGTCGGAATGGGTAAACGTCTGATCGTTGCTTGAGGCTACTTCCAGATCGAGCATGGTTGTGCAGAGGTTCTCTGCCAGCACGGCACGGATGCCCGAGGGAACGGCCGCCGGCACGCCGATGCAGCTTACCGAGCCGTTCTGCAGACCCTGCACGCCGGCCCCTTTGGTAATCATGATGCAGCGCACTTCCAGATACAGCATCGACTTGCCCTCGGCGTAGCCCATCTGCACCTCCGAGCCCGTCCCTGACGTGAACCGCATTTTGAGGCCGCGGGATGCGTACGCCGACGCTAAAAAGGCTTTGGACCAGGGCGTGTCGTCGCCATCGACGAACACGTTCTCGGTGCCATAAACGGAAATTGTTTCAGCATAGGCGGTGATGCCGCGCATGCCCAGCTGCAGTTCGGTGGCTTCCTCCAGCGCGCACTGGATGAGGACTCCGCCGCGGCCGGCTTGGCCGCCGACGAGCAGCGACAGCGCGTTGAACGGCGCGTAGCGGACGACCGCCACCGTTGTCTCCATCTCGTCGAAGCCCCGGAAGGCGGCCTCGGCGGCATCGGCGGCAATCAAAACCGGATTGTCGGCAACATTGGTGACATGGCATTGGTTGGACGGCCGCTTGCGGGCCCGCATCTTCTGGAGGGCCATCATCATTTCCACCACATTCATGGTGTTCAGCACGGCGACAATTTTAGCCGGCGTAAGGCCGGCCGCGACTTTGACGACCTCTTCGCGGGGAACGTTGACATCGACCAACAGCTTGGCGATCTCGGCGTCGCCCATCGCCATCGCTTTTTCGGCCGCTTTCATATCGATCGCGTAGTCGGCGATAAACTGATCGATGAAATCGAATTTGGCCCGCGGTACGCCGTCGAGCTCCACAACCCTGCCGTTCTCGATCCTGATGCTAGGCACAGGATCGTTGGGGCTCCCCATTGCAATAAGGCCGACCTCCGGCCACTCGACCACAAAACCGTCCTGGTTCACAGGGCGGGCCGCCAACGCTTCGAAGCGTTTTGACCTTTTCATGTTTCCATCCCTCCCTGCGGTTAAATGTAAGGCGTCGTGACTGAAGGCGCCGGGCCAGCCATCGCTTCCAGCACTTTTTTGCCGATTTCGCGGGCGGCGATGACAGCCTGGCGGACGGCGCCGGAATCGCCGGTTATCATGATAATGACTTCGTTGGAGAAGCTGGTGCCGCAAGCCGGGCTGGCGTAACCGACCAGTTCAACATTGGCGGTTTTTATGGCGGTATCGGCCATCAGCACGCCGATTGCCGCCGGCGCGCCCACCACCAAACCAAAAGCCTTGCCGGCAGGTGCGCCGAAGGCCTTGTTGATGGCCAGGCTGGCCCGGGCGGTATACTGCATTTCCAGATGGCCGGCGTCGTTGGCGTAAACATCGCCGAAGGTCCGGTTAAGCTCTTTAAGCGCCACTTCGATCGCCCGCCGGGCATCGGAAACCTCTTCGGCGCCAAAAATTATCAGGCAGCCGTGGCCGGCGCCGCCTTTGGTGTCTCTGGCCAGTTCGATACTGACGATTTCCGTGTTGGTCGCCTTCACGGCCTCGTCGGCGGCCATGATGTGCGGCCCGGCACCGGTTCGTGCACCCAGTATACCGATTGAGCGGAATTTGGCGTCAAGCTTCATCTTTGCATGCAAAGCGGGGTCGACATTGGCGATTACCAGGCCGATCGAGTCGCCGATAGCCGTGCCGACAAATTCGGTAATGCCCAGATTACCGCCGAACTTAGGCTTTTCCGGTGCGGCGGCAGACGGCGCCTGTGCTTCCATCCGCTTTTTGATCTCATCCATCACTTTCTCGATTAACTGCTCTTGCATGGACACTCACCTCCACATATTAAGGCTATTTCAATTTAGGCAGGATCTTTTCCACATCGGCATGCGGCCGCGGAATGACATGTACGGAAACGACTTCGCCCACCTTCTGGGCGGCGGCGGCGCCGGCGTCGGTGGCGGCCTTGACAGCCCCCACATCGCCCCGCACCATGACGGTGACCAAGCCTGAGCCGATCTTCTCATAACCCACCAGTAGAACATTGGCGGCTTTCACCATCGCGTCGGCAGCCTCGATTGCGCCAACTAGCCCCTTGGTTTCTACCATACCTAGCGCCTCACTCATAATTGCACCTCCTTTCCACAAGAAACTTGTATAAGTCGCAAATGCCCGCCCCCGACAAAGTGGAAACCGGGAAGAAGGGCGGCGTAACTCCCGCCTGCCGGAGACAATTCTCGGCCTTGTCTGAGCCGGCGGGCTGAAGATCAATTTTCGTGATCACGCCGACAACCGGTTTGGCAAACGTTCTGGCAAAATTCGGCGGCAATGTAGCCGCGGGTTTGGCAACATCGCATAAAATTAGCACAACATCAGCTGCCAGCGACGTTACCAGCAGAGCTGAATAAAACCTGGGAATCTGGGCGTATTCGCCCGGCGTATCGATAGCGTCGCCGACAAAGCAAATAGCCTGGGTCTTTTTTACCGCCGTTTTGGTATTTTGCAGCGCGTTGATAAGCGAGGTCTTGCCCACACTGACCGGACCGACGAGCATTACTTTCAGCATGCTAGGAAGTCGTCAACGGGAAGCCGCTAAACGCCAGCCGCTCCGTAAATAGAGTAGTTACCTTGTTCAAGGCCGTTTCCACCGCCGACACGCTGCCGGTTATTACCAGCGAGCCGGTGAAGCGATCAAGGAAACCGATGTTTACCGCCGCT
>JAEZLU010000344.1 GCA_023415075.1 Bacillota bacterium | reverse complement strand
ACGGCCCGCATGGAAAAGCTGCGCCGCGACTTTGTCGCCAACATTTCCCACGAACTGCGGACGCCGCTCACCGTAATCCGCGGCTATACCGAGGCTCTCCTCGACGGCACCGTCCAGGAGGAGGCTCAGGCCGGCAAGTATCATCGCCTGATGCGCGACGAGACAGTCCGGCTGGAAGGCCTTATAAACGAACTGCTCGACCTCAGCCGCCTTCAGAACGAGGGCAGCGAACTGGTTATGGAAATAATCCCGCTGGCGGCGGTCGCCGAAAGCGTGGTGACCATGCTGAAGCCGCGGGCCGACCAGAAGGGTGTGGCCCTGGCGCTATCGGCCGACGGGGCAGCAGAAATCCGCGGCAACGGCGACCGCCTCACCCAGTTGCTGCTAATTCTCCTTGACAATGCCCTGAAGTTCACGCCGGCCGGCGGCGAGATCGGGGTAAAGATTGCCTGCGACGGCTCGGCGGTGACGCTCAGAGTGGCTGACAACGGCCGCGGCATCGCCCGCGAGGACCTGCCTTTCATCTGGGAACGGTTCTACAAGGCCGACAAGTCCCACAGCCGGGCGGCCGCCGGCACCGGCCTCGGACTGGCCATTGCCCGCGAGATTGTCAGCCGCCATGGCGCCAGGGCCGAGGTGGCCAGCGAACTGGGCCGCGGCACCGTTTTTACGATAACTTTTCCGAGTGCCTGAAAGCTTAAGGAGGTTTGCTGGTCATGTTTTTGAAAAGCTTGCGGCTGGTTTCCCTAATCCTGGCGATTGGTCTGATTTTCGTTCTCGTGCCCGCCGCCGGGGCGTCTGAGCCGGCTATCGTCAACCTGGACATCCTTACGGTCAACGATTTCCACGGGGCGCTGACCGCCAGTGACCGCAATCCCGGCGCCGCCGTGCTGGCCGCCTATCTTCAGGAACAGCGAGCCAAGAACCCGGCCGGCACCCTGGTGCTCAGTGCCGGCGATATGTTTCAGGGGACGCCTGACTCCAACCTTCTGCACGGCAAGACGGTGGTCGAGGTTATGAATGCCGTGGGCTTTGATGCCATGGCCCTCGGCAACCACGAATTCGACTGGGGTCTGGCTGTACTCAAAGAGCGGCAGGCCCAGGCGGCCTTCCCGATGCTGGCCGCCAACATCGTCGACAAGGCCAGCGGCCGGCCGGCCGATTTTGTTCAGCCCTACATAATTTTCGAGAAACTTGGCGTCAAGATAGCCGTCGTCGGCCTTATCACCCCCGATACGGCGGTGACCACCAACCCCCGCTATGTCGGCGGCCTGGGGTTCGCCGACCCTGTGGCGGTATTGACCGGACTGATTCCCAAGCTGAAAGGCCAGGGCGCCGATATAATCGTTGTTCTCGGCCATCTGGCATCCTACCCGGGGGCCGAGCCTAGCGGCGAGGCCGCGGCCCTGACCGCCGTATCCGGTGCCGACGCCATTATCAGCGGCCATTCCCACCTGCTGGTTGCTGGCAAGGTGGCCGGCGTGCCGGTCGTTCAGGCCGATTACAACGGCCGGGCGGTGGGCAAGATAAGCCTGGTCTACAGCCGCCAGGAACGCCGGCTGCTGGCCAGTACGGTTACAGCGACCAAGCTTGGCCCGGGTGGGCCAGCCGATTTGCGGGCCGCCGCTATTGTCGCCCAGGCCCAGCGGGAAGTCGCCCCTCTTAAACGGGAAGTCCTCGGGCGGACGGCAAACGGCCTGGCCCATGACCGCTATCAACTTTCGCCCCTCGGCCAGTGGGTGGCCGACGTAATGCTGGAGGCCTCAGGGGCCGACATCGCCTTTGAGAATGGCGGCGGCCTGCGGGCCAGCCTGCCGGCCGGGACGGTAACCATGGGTGATCTGTATACCGTCATGCCCTTCGATAACACGCTGCAGGTGGTATCGATGACCGGGACCCAGGTGCGGGCCGCCCTTGAACACGGCCTCGGCAACGAGAAATTCGGCCGGCTCCAGTTCGCCGGCCTTAAAGTGGCCTATGACGTCTCCCGGCCGGAGGGGCGGCGGGTGGCTACCGTTCTGCTGGCTGACGGCAGCAGCCTTGAGCCTGATACCGTCTATCGGGTGGCGGTCAACGACTTCATGGCCGCCGGTGGCGACGATTATACCATGATCAAAGCGGCCGCAGCGGTCGCTGACACCTACCGTCAGCTGCGGGACGTGCTGGCCGAGGCTATCCGGAAGGCCGGCGTTATCCGCTTCGGCGGCGATGACCGTCTGCGGCCGGTGAGCGGTCTGCCGTCCGGGCTTATGGCCGCATAATAAAATTTAGATTGTCTAAAACCGTTCGGTTTGCGATAATGGAACCAGAGGAGAGGAGGCTGACCATGTTCAATTTTGGGGTGACCGAGCTTATTCTTGTACTAGTTATTGCCCTGGTGGTTTTCGGGCCGTCCAAGCTACCGGAGATCGGCAAGGCTATCGGCCAGAGCGTCCGGGGATTCAAGGAAGAGACCGATAAGGTCAGGGAAGACGTTCATCAGGTCACGTCCCTTGAGGCGCCTCCCGCGAAAGACCAGGGAAGAACCCCCTAGCGGCAATTTCGTCCGGGAGTATTTGGCTTAAGAAGGCCCCTTTTAAGAAGCTTTTAAAATGACTAAGGCTTCCGCCGCTGGTCAACGGTTCGCGGAAGCCGTTTTTTCACGGCTGCCGATTGCGGCTGCCGGGAGGTATGCTATGTCCGGCTCAGTCCGCGTTGACCGGCAGCTTTGCCTCAACGCCAATTATAAAAAAATGGCCTGCCGGCGTTGCGTCGAGGTATGCCCGACCGGCTGCCTGGGCGCCGACCTTACGGTGGACGCCGCCCGTTGCAACGAGTGCGGCCTTTGCCTGGCCGCCTGCCCGGCCGAGGCCCTGGCTGGCGAGAACTTTCCCGCCGCGCCCCTTGAAAGTCTGCTGGCCGACGCCGGCGAACCGGCATTCCTGAGCTGCCGGCGCCGGCGGGAAGACAGCCCCTGGCCCTGCCTGGGGTTTATCGACGGCCGGATGCTGCTGACGCTGGTGACGAGCGGCAAGGGGCCGGGCCGCAGGGTGTCGCTGGATACAGCTGCCTGTGCCGCCTGCCGGCCGACGGTAGCTGCCCGTCTTGAGGCGGACGTCGCCGAGGCCAACCGCCTGCTGCTGCTTGCCGGCAAGGGGCTTATTAGTCAAAGTGACGACGCCGGCCAGCGGCCGGCCAAGCCGATATCCCGCCGGGCCTTTTTCGCCGCTATGCTGGGGGCAACCATTGACACAGTCAGGGAAGTGGTGACCGCCGGCGCCGGCGGCTGGGAGCGGCTGCCCCGGAAGGCCTGGTTTACCCGCCATGTTGCCTGTGGCCAGTTCGCCGGCGAGACGCCGTCGTCCTTTTTTCCCGGGCTGAACATCGGCGAGGCCTGTCAGGCCTGCGGCCTGTGCATAAGGATATGCCCCTACGGGGCTCTGACGGCCGAGGATCACGGCATGGCCCTCGACTTTTACCACCATCCCGGGCGTTGCACCGGCTGCGGCTTATGCGCCGCCCATTGCCCACAGGCGGCCGTGGCGGTGGTGGCGGCCGGCCGGCCGGATACCTATCTGGTGGCCAGGCGCGAGCTGCCGCGCTGCCGGGATTGCGGCCAGGTCTTTCAGCCGGTGGGCAACAACCCGGTGTGCATAGAGTGCCTGCTGAACAAGACCAGCCGAAGCATATTACCTGCCGAGGATATACAGGAGGAAACGCAATGATCGGTTGCACCAAGCTGCTTTGCGGGACGGCCACCGTCTCGGATATCGTCAAGTACGGCGGCAGTTCGCGCGAGTTGCCGCCCCACATGCTCCAATTTTCGTCCGACGCCACCCCCATCGTTGTCTGGAACTCGACCAATCGCTGCAACTTGTCCTGTCGGCACTGCTATATCGAAGCCGAGGACCGCGCTTACGACGGCGAGCTTTCCACCGCGGAGGCCAAAGCTTTCATCGACGATCTGGCGGCAATGAAGGTACCAGTGCTGCTGTTTTCCGGCGGCGAGCCACTTATTCGGCCCGATCTCTTCGAATTGGGTGTTTATGCCGCCGGCCGTGGCATCCGGCCGGTGATTTCGACCAACGGCACACTGATAACCCCTGAGGTGGCCCGCCGGATCAAGTCAAGCGGCTTCCAGTACGTCGGCGTCAGCATCGACGGCGACGAGGCCGTCCACGACCATTTCCGCGGCCAACCCGGTTGCTTCGCCGCTACGCTGGCGGGCATCAGGAACTCGCTGGCCGCCGGCAACAAAACCGGCATTCGCTTCACGGTCAACAAGCTCAATTATCATACCCTGCCGGCCATTCTCGATATCGTCGAGCAGGAGAAGATACCCCGCTTCTGCATGTATCACCTGGTTTATGCCGGTCGTGGCAAGGAGATGGCCGAGCTTGACACGACGGCCGCCGAAAAACGGCAAACCATCGAGCTGCTTATCGACAAGACCCTCGACTTCGCCCGCCGGGGCGTGGAGGTCGAGATCCTCACCACCGA
>JAEZLU010000337.1 GCA_023415075.1 Bacillota bacterium | reverse complement strand
GACGCGAGAGGAACCATCAGTCAGGAGACTGTTGGTGACGGTACGGCCGAGTCGGCCTGAGCCTTTCACCCTGCGGGTATAAGCGACCACATCGCCGCTGAGAAGCGGCGTGTGTCTGCTTAGGGCGCCTTCGGCCGAAGCCTCAGCACCCAGCCGTAGCGTGGTGTGCGGGTAACGATGCTCACGAGAAAACTTTGTCGACAGCCTGAGACCCTAGCAACAGCTAGGGCCTTGTTATTTCTTATCACGGAAATTTATTTATCTTCCTTCGCCCAATATTGATGAGAGGCTGTATCAAAAACATCGTTAAAGTATGCAAACCAAAAGAATAAACAAGTAGTATGGTTCCCCAAACAAGTAAAGTTGTCCCTACAAGGTCTTCCTGGTTTGGCAACACGTCCAATTGGCCCAAAAGAACAATTGTCGAGACAATAATTATCCCGGAGAGTATTCCATAGGCCAAAATTACAATCATAGTCCAAATGGTAAGCATAATGTATCCCTCGTAAACCAGATTTAATAAACTCAATTAATCACAATATACGCCTCAGTTATTGTCCTATATAGTCGCCATTCCGCCATTGTCCCTGTTGCTGTATTGTTCCGTCTGGATTATAAAGAGTCCCGTACCCATGAGGCTTGCCTTGCGAGAATTCCCCTATGTACGAGGCGCCGTTGGTAAATTTCATATTACCCTTGCCCTGCGGCCCCCCGTTAATGAACTCTCCTTCGTAAACCAGGCCGCTAGAGTATTCTAATACCCCTCTTCCATGCATTTGTCCGTTCACGAAATCGCCTGAGTAAGTAATTGTCGTTTTCTCATCCAAATAAAAACGGTAAACGCCTTTTCCGTGCGGTACTCCGTTAAGGTAATCACCTTCGTAGAGTCGGCCGTCCTGACCTTTTGTCTTCCCGCGGCCACTCGGTTTTCCGCCAATGAACTCTCCTTCGTATATATCGCCATTAGCAAAAAACATCTCCCCTCTGCCGTGCGGGAGGCCTTTGACGAACTGACCCTGATATTTGCTACCATCCGTATATTGTAAAAATCCATTACCATCAAACAAACCTTCCTTAAAGTCCCCTTTATAAAAAGGCCCTTTGGGTATTACCGCCAACACGCCCTTGCCGTGGAATTTCCCTTCAGCGAAATCTCCATCGAAAAACCTCGGCAAGGACACTAGCTTTCCCGGGCCATGGAATTTACCTCTAAGCATTATACCTTCAAAGCGGTCCGCCTCTTTGTCCTTAACGTAGTATTGCAATACCCCAGAACCGGTTGCATAACCATCCGTATCTTTCTCTCCAGACCATGTAGCCGACATTCCTGATATGGGAGTAGGGTTCCATACCTTTGCGCCTTCTTTGCTAAGGAAGTAGTCGTTAGCATTAGCCACAGTAACACAATATACATTGACAAAGACTATGGTCATAATCACTAGAGCTTTAACCAAATTCATTTTATTCTACACCTCTTTTCTATATCATTATTAAGCTTTATAACAGGGATAAAGGTACCAAGAATCTTTCCTGCGACCCCCTCCCAACCGAAAACAAGGTAGTGCACCGTTAAGAACCATCCGCCTATATACTACGACAGCCCAGCGAATTTACCTACCAAAATATTACATAGATACAAAGAGAACCATAAACACCCCTGAAATGTCACGGCTACCATTAGGCCAACAAACACTACTAAGAAGCACACAAAAAGCCTCAGCGAGACTGGGGGTTTTATCATTGGCCCTGCTCTTAGCCAGTGTTGGTTTCGATATGATAACCAAATGAGCTTTTTGCCGCAGGTAACATGCGCCGAAGCCCCGGGTGGGTGAAACCCGCCGTACAGCTGAGATCCCTACTTACGTAAAATCAGGGCAAAATGGCACCTTTTTGACGTAAAATTGGCAGTATTTTAAGCGCAGAAAAAACCTGCAATCCGGCGGATTGCAGGGTTTCTTTAATATTGGTTCTTTCACTTATCAGCGGCTAAACTGGCAGTATACGCCCTTACATCCGTGGGTAGTGTCTTTCATGTGAAAGCACCTTTTATGGCTTATTGGCAGCTTTACACGGGTCAGCTCTTTAAGAAATTCTACGCCTGCCAGTATTGCTGTTCTAACGCTTTGTTTGCAGCACCCCGGACCGCCTGTACTTGCAATGGCACCCAGCGCAGCGTTCGAGGCTCTCATGGAAAGAGTACGCTCTATATCCTTCGCGCAGGTTGCTTCCAACAGGATGCTAATGAATGCGCCAACCCCAAGTCCAGCGCCACATGCTCCGTGGTAGGCACAGGTACATGCCGGGATTTGCTTCATCCGGCGAATACCTTCCCGTATGTCCTGATCGGTAACTATTTTACGCCCACTACCAGGCAGCATAATTTCTCCGCAATTCTTAACAGCAGCCAACAGGGACACCGCGACTATTGCATGGTGCTCAGCCCCTAAAGAAGGCAGAAACGGGCCCTGCAGAAGGACCTCCGCAATCTCCATCGGGTTCTTGCTACTGAAGGTGGTGGCTGTCTTTTCAAGGAAATCATAGAACCCTGCCCCGTGGCAGTCGTCGCAGACGTAGTGGCCGTTAGGGCAAAATACCGCTGCTGCAAAAGTCTTTCCGCAATGGTTGCAGACAACGTCCTTCGAAAGTGTCTGATATACCAGCTTTTCGCCGCAGACCATACAGTTTTCCAGGTGCTTTTCCTCGTGCTGACCAGCACGATTGTTTTCAGCGGGAGTTCAGCAACTTTTATTGGGCAAGTTTTCGCTCATGCTTATCATCTCCTCCCATGCGTTAATGGCATATTCTGCGACAGATCATAAATACCCTCCCCGCGGCCTAACGCCCTATTTATCCCCTTAAAGGTCAGAATACTGCCGCATGATTGGCATACTTTACGGAAAAACCGGCAAAAATTATTTGCCGGTTTTCTTGCCATTTCCTATCTTTTTTCTGCAAAACAACTCGTCAAGAGAACTGTTTAGCGACATATTGCGGGGAGTTTATTTCTATCTTGCCGCAAGGCCCCAGGCTGATCATAAAGCACGTATAGCAAGGCGCACCGGAGGAACGCAGCTAGGCACGCTTTAGGACAGCCTGGGCTATTGGGCGGTCCAGCCGCCGTCTACGGTAATGGTCTGGCCTGTCATATAATCGGCCGCCGGCGAAGCCAGGAAAAGGACGGCGCCGGCCATATCGGCCGGCTGGCCCAGGCGCCCGGCCGCCGTCTTGCCGACGAGATAGCGGCGAACTTTTTCGTCCTGGAGCTCGACGGCGTTGATGGCCGTTTCGACATAACCGGGACAGAGGGCGTTGACCTGGATGTTGTGTCTGGCCCACTCGAGCGCCAGCGCCCGCGTGATCTGGATGACGCCGCCCTTGGCGGCGCAGTAGGGGCTGACGAGCTTTGCGCCCACCTGGCCGAGGATGGAAGCGACGTTTATGATCTTGCCCTGCCGCTGGCTGATCATCTGGCGACCGGCGGCCTGGCAGGCGAAGAAGACGCCTTTGAGGTCGAGGTTGAGCACCCGGTCCCAGTCGGCCTCGGTTATCGCCTCGGCCCGCTTGGTGACGGCGTTGCCGGCGTTGTTGACCAGGATGTCCAGCCGGCCGAAGGCGGCCACGGCCGCAGTTATCATTTTCTCAATATCCGGCAGGCTGGCGAGATCGGCGGCTACGGCCAGCGTGCCGATTCCTTTGCCGGCGAGCTCGTCGGCCACCTGGCGGCAGTCGCTATGGCTGCGGCTGACGACGACGATGTTGGCCCCGGCCTCGGCCAGGGAACCGGCGATGGCCCGGCCGATGCCCCGGGTAGCCCCGGTGACGACGGCTACTTTGCCGCTGAGGTCTATCGCAGCCGGCATTGATTACTCCCCTTTCAGTCGGCCGCCAGCCGTTTGTAGACGGCCCGCCGGGCTTTGGCGTCCTCTTCGGCTTTGGCGAAAAGGGCCTCGGCGGTATCCGGGAACTGGCGGGTCAGGGCCGAGAAGCGGACTTCGCTTCTGATGAAGTCCTGGAAGCTGGCGGTCGGCTCCTTGGAGTCGAGCAGGAAGGGATTTTTGCCCTGTTCGGTCAGCAGCGGGTTGTAGCGGTACAGCGACCAGTAGCCGGCCTCGACGGCCCGCTTGGCCTGGGCCTGGCTCTTGCCCATGCCGGCGGCGATCCCGTGGTTCAGGCAGGGGGCGTAGGCGATGATAAGCGAGGGTCCGGGGTAGGCCTCAGCTTCGGCGATCGCTCTGAGGGTCTGGGCGCGGTCGGCGCCCATGGCTACCTGGGCCACGTAGATGTAGCCGTAGGACATCATCATGACCCCGAGGTCCTTCTTGCGGGTCTTCTTGCCGCTAGCCGCGAACTGGGCGATGGCCGCCGTCGGCGTCGCCTTGGACGACTGGCCGCCGGTGTTGGAGTATACCTCGGTGTCGAAGACCAGCACGTTGACGTCCTCGCCGGCCGCCAGCACATGGTCGAGGCCGCCGTAGCCGATGTCGTAGGCCCAGCCGTCGCCGCCGAAAATCCACTGCGAGCGTTTGACGAAGAAGTCGCGCTGCTCGTATATGTCGTTTAAGAGTTTATCCTGGCCCTTGGCCTTTTCGAGGGCGGCGCTCAGGCGGTCGGCCCGCCGGCGGCTGCCTTCGCCCTGGTCGCGGTGGGCCAGCCAGTCTTCAATGGCGGTCTTAAGCTCAGGGTCGAGCTCTTTCGCCAGGGCGGCCTGCAGCTTGCCGGCCAGCGTCCGCCGGAGCTGGGCCACGCCCAGGTACATGCCGAAGCCGTATTCGGCGTTGTCCTCGAACAGCGAGAAGCCCCAGGCCGGGCCGTGGCCGCGGTCGTTCACGGTGTAGGAGATGGCCGGGGCGGTGGCGCCCCAGACGGTGGAGCAGCCGGCGGCGTTGGCAATCATCATGCGGTCGCCGTAAAGCTGGGTCACCAGCTTGGCGTAGGGAGTCTCGCCGCAGCCGGCGCAAGCGCCGGAAAACTCCTGCAGCGGCTGGGCGAACTGGCTGCCCTTGACCGTGAGCGTCTGCTTGGGGTCGAGGGGCTTGACGCTAAGGCCGGCGGCAAACTTCCAGTGCTCTTCGCAGGCCGGCCGCAGTTCGGCCAGCGGCTTCATAACCAGGGCCTTCTCCTTGGCCGGGCACACGTCGGCGCAGTTGCCGCAGCCGGTGCAGTCGAGGGCCGAGACGGCCAGGTGAAAGTCGAGGCCGGCAAAGCCGGTCGCCGGGCGGAGGCTAAAGCCGGCCGGCGCCTTTTGGCGCTCTTCGGCATTAACAAGGGTCGGCCGGATGACGGCGTGGGGACAGACAAAGGCGCACTGGTTGCACTGTATGCATTTGTCGGCCTGCCACTGGGGCACCTCAAGGGCGACGGCCCGTTTCTCCCAGGCCGTAACCCCCAGCGGGAAGCTGCCGTCCTCACGGCCGTTGAAGATGCTGACAGGCAGCTTGTCGCCCTCCTGGCGGTTCATCGGTAACATTACCTCGGCGATGAAGGGCGGCAACGGCTCGCCGGCGACCGGAGCATCGGCGGCGTCCTTCCAGGCGGCCGGCACGTCGATCTTCACCAGGCCCTCGCTGCCGCGGTCGATGGCCGCGAAGTTCATGTCGATGACCGCCTGGCCCTGCTTGCCGTAGGATTCGGTAACCGCCTTCTTGAGGTAGCGGACGGCGTCCTCCAGGGGGATGATGGCTGCCAGCTTGAAGAAGGCGGCCTGCATTATCATGTTGATGCGGCCTTCGAGGCCGAGCTCCTGGGCGATGGCCACGGCGTTTATCGTGTAGAACTGGATGTCGTTGTCGGCAAGATAGCGTTTGATGGCCGCCGGCAGCTTTTCCTCAAGTTCGGCCGGCGTCCACAGGCAGTTGAGGACGAACTTGCCGCCCCGCTTGAGCCCGGCCAGGAGGTCGTACTGGTAGACGTAGGCCTGGTTGTGGCAGGCCACGAAGTCGGCCTGGGTGATGAGGTAGGAGGAACGGATGGGCTGGCGGCCGAAGCGGAGGTGGGAAACGGTCAGGCCGCCCGACTTCTTGGCGTCGTAGGCGAAGTAGGCCTGGGCATACAGGTCGGTATGGTCGCCAATGATCTTGATGGCGCTCTTGTTGGCGCCCACCGTGCCGTCGGCGCCCATGCCCCAGAACTTGCAGCAGGTGGTGCCGGCCGGCGTGGTGTCGATGGCCGCCGGGTACTCGGGCAGCGAGGTGAAGGTGACGTCGTCGGTGATGCTGACCGTGAAGCCGCTCTTGGGGCTGGCGGCTTTGAGGTTTTCATAGACGGCGGCGGCGTGGGCCGGCGTGAAGTCTTTCGACCCCAGACCGTAACGGCCGCCGACGATGGTCAGGTCGGCCCGGCCGCAGAAGGCGTTGCGGACGTCGAGGTACAGCGGCTCGCCGGCCGCACCCGGTTCCTTGGTGCGGTCGAGGACGGCGATCTTGCGGGCGCTGGCCGGCATGGCCTGCCGCAGGTGTTCAATCGAGAACGGCCGGTACAGGTGGACGTCGACCAGGCCGACCTTTTCGCCGCGGGCGGCCAGGAAGTCGATGGTCTCGCGGATGACGTCGCAGGCCGAGCCCATGGCGACGATGACCCGCTCGGCGTCCGGCGCCCCGTAGTAGTTGAACAGCCTGTAGTCGCGCCCGGTCAGCTTGTTTATTTCGCCCATGTATTTTTCGACAATCGCCGGCAGGGCGAGGTAGAACTTGTTAACCGCCTCGCGGGTCTGGAAGTAGATGTCCGGGTTCTGGGTGGTGCCGCGGACAACCGGATGCTCGGGGCTCAGGGCCCGGGCCCGGAAGCCCTTGACCGCGTCCATGTCGAGAAGGCCGGCCAGGTCCTGGTAGTCGAGGACATCAATTTTCTGAGTTTCGTGGGAGGTGCGGAAGCCGTCGAAGAAGTGGAGGAAGGGCAGCCGGCCGGCGACGGCCGCCAGGTGGGCCACCGCCCCCAGGTCCATTACCTCCTGGACGCTGCTGGCCGCCAGCAGGGCGAAGCCGGTCTGGCGGGTGGCCATGACGTCCTGGTGGTCGCCAAAGATGCTGAGGGCGTTGGCCGCCAGCGAGCGGGCGCTGACGTGGAAAACGGCCGGCAGCAGTTCGCCGGCGATTTTGTACATATTGGGGATCATGAGCAGCAGGCCCTGGGAGGCGGTGTAGGTGCTGGCCAGAGCCCCGGCCTGGAGAACGCCGTGGAGCGTCCCGGCTGCGCCGCCTTCGGACTGCATTTCCATAACCCTCGCCGGCTGGCCGAAAATATTTTTCCGGCCGCGGGCCGACCAGTCGTCGACCAATTCGGCCATCTGCGAGGACGGCGT
>JAEZLU010000221.1 GCA_023415075.1 Bacillota bacterium | reverse complement strand
TAGACCCGCACGATGGGCTCGGTGCCTGAGGCCCGGAACATCACCCAGCCGTCTTCCAGGTAGAGTTTACAGCCGTCGGTGCAGTTGGCCGATACGACGGCGAGGGAATCGAGGCTGACCGGCGGCTTGTCGGCTAGCGCGGTCATTAGCCGATTTTTTTGTCCTTCATCGAGGTGAAGGTCTTCGCGGCCGTAGTAGAAGTAGCCGAGTTCGTCCATCATTTCGTCGAGCAGCGTCCCGAGCGTTTTGCCGTAAGCTGACGCCACCTCGATAAGGAGAAAGCCTAACAGCAGGCCGTCGCGTTCGGGAATGTAGTTCTTGATGCCGATGCCGCCGGATTCTTCACCGCCGATAAGGATGTCCTGGCTGAGCATGAGGCCGGCGATGTGTTTGAAGCCGACCGGGGTTTCGTATAGTTTGAGGCCGTATTTGGCGGCGACTCTTTTGACAAGCTCGGAGACGGTGAGGGTTTGGGCGACGCCGCCGGCCCAGCCGCGTTTTTCCACAAGGTATTTGGTAAGGAGTGCCATTATCTGGTGGGGGTTGATGAAGCGGCCGTCGGCGTCCATGGCGCCGATGCGGTCGCCGTCGCCGTCGGTGGCCAGGGCTACGTCGGCCCGGCTGGCCTTGACGGCCTGCCGCAGGGCGGCGAGGTTTTTTTCGATAGGCTCGGGGTTGACGCCGCCGAAGGAGGGGTTGTAGTCGCTGCGGATTTCGGCGAGGTCCAGGCGGTAGCGGCCGGCCAGCTCGGCGGCATAGCCGCTGGCGGAGCCGTGCATGACGTCGAAGAGAATCTTGCCTTTGTAGCTGGCAAGTAAATTGCCGTCAAGGATGGCTGCCAGGTGGTCCAGATAGGCGGACCGCGGCTCAAAGGCGGCGACGCTTGCCGGCAGGGGGATCGGCGGCTGGTCGTGGCCAGCAGCTTCGTGGCGGCGGACGTATTTTTCGATGGCCGCGATGATTTCCGGCGAAGCCGAGCCGCCGTAAGCGGCCTTGACTTTGAGGCCGTTGTATTCGTAAGGGTTGTGGCTGGCGGTGATTACGATGCCGGCGGCGGCCTGGCGGTCGCGGACCTGCCAGGTGACGGCCGGCGTGGGCAGGATGGCGTCAGCCAGCCAGACGGCAACGCCGCTGTTTGCCAGTACGGCGGCGCATTCCTCGGCGTACCGGCGGGACAGGAAACGAGCGTCGTAGCCGACTACCACGCCTTGGGAAGCCTCGCCGCGGTCGCCAATATAATCGGCGATGGCGGCGGCCACCAGTCTTACGTTGTTGAAGGTGAAGTCTTCGCTGATTATGCCGCGCCAGCCGTCGGTGCCAAACTTTATCATCCTATCTCCCCTTCATAGCTTGACCTTGCTGTTGGATTAATATACCTATTCAGCAATAATTCGCCTGTTTTCGGTCTAATCCTTCCGAGTTGTAAATTTTTGTAAAGTTGTACGGCGGGAAAAAAGCCACCCCGCAGGGTGACTGGTTAAGCTCTACAATCGGCCGTATATGTCTTCGAATCTGACGATGTCATCTTCTTCCAGGTACTTGCCGTTCTGGACTTCGATGATTTCCAGCGGCACTTTTCCCGGATTTTCGAGACGGTGCTTGGTGGATGGCGGTACAAAGACGCTCGCGTTTTCATGCACCATCTGCTCGCGGTCGCCGATAATTACCTTGGCGGTGCCACCGGTGACGATCCAGTGCTCGCTCCGGTGATAGTGGAGCTGGAGGCTTATTCGCTCACCAGGGGTGACGCAGATTTTTTTCAGCTTGTAGCCCGGGCCCTCGCCGAGGACGGTGTAGCTGCCCCACGGCCGAAATACCGTGGTGTGCTCGCTAGCCTCGCGACGACCGCGCGTTTTCAGCTCGCTGACAAGATCCTTGACTTTCTGCGATTCGCCTTTTTGGGCTACCAGGATGACGTCGGCCGTTTCGACGATGAGCGTGTCTTCAAGACCGATACCGGCGATCAGCCGGCTGTGGCCAAGCATAAGGGTGCCGGTGCAGTCCAGCGGCAGGCAGTCGCCCTGGACGGCGTTGCCGGCGGCGTCTTTGGGCAGTACGTCGTAGATGGCGTCCCAGGAGCCGATGTCGTTCCAGTCGGCAGCCAGGGGGATCATGGCCACGCGGGCCGATTTTTCGGCGACGGCGTAGTCGAAGGAGATATCCGGCATGGCGGCAAAATCGTCGATGAGTTTGGCCAGCGGCTGCCCGGCAAGCTGGTGAATGTCCGGCCGGTGGGCGGCGAATTCGTCCATCATTGTGGCGATGCTCATGGCAAACATGCCGGAGTTCCAGTAGTAGTTGCCGGCGGCGAGGTACTTTTGGGCCGTCGCCTGGTCGGGCTTTTCCCGGAAGGATTCGACGGTGTATATATCACCCTGCCTGGCGCCGGCCTGTATGTAGCCATAGCCGGTTTCCGGCTTGTCCGGCCTGATGCCGAAGGTAACAATGTTCTTTTTCGCTTCGGCAACGGCCTGGCGGACGGACTTGCGGAAGTCTTCCGCTTTCTGGATGATATGGTCGGAAGGAGAGACAAGCAATACTTCGTCGCGGGAAGAGCCCAATTCGTCCAGGCAATAGCGGGCCGCCAGGGCAATAGCCGGGGCGGTGTTGCGGCCGATCGGCTCGAGGATGATATGGGCTCCGGGCGCGCCGGCGGCCGCCAGTTCGGCCTTGACATGGTGGCGGTGCTCTTTGTTGGTGACAATCACGATATCGCTTGCTTTGACCAGCGGCAAGAAGCGTTCCACCGTCTGGGCCAGCAGGGAGAGTCGATCATTCAGTTTGAGAAACTGTTTGGGGTAGTTGGCCCGCGATAGCGGAAAAAGGCGGGTACCGCCGCCGCCGGCAAGGATAATGATTTTCATGATTTTGCTCCTTCCGGCCGATTAATGGCGAATGCTGCTGCTTACTGCACAACCGGCTAGCTTTTTAATTCGTCCCGGGCGAAAAATAGTCCTGCCTGCCAGGAATATTTTTCCAAAAATATCTGCGCAAATCCTTTTTCTCTGGGCTTGCTACTTTTCAACCTGTCCGCCAGCCGCTCCAGCGAGGGCTGCGGCCACCTGGGCCGCGAATTCGCCGCGAAACCGCTCCGGCGAAAACCGCAGGGCGTTCTCCCGGCAGTGCTCCCCGACAAGCAGGCGCTCGTTATCTTCAAACTGCTTAACCGCCTGCACCAGCGAGTCTACGGTCTGCTCGGCAAAAAACACGCCGGTAGGCCGCTCGTCGTCCAGCCCCTTCACCGTCTCCAGTGCGCCGCCTTTACCGTAAGCGATGACCGGCGTGCCGCAGGCCTGGGCCTCGACCGGCGTGATGCCGAAATCCTCCTCGGCGGCGAAAACAAAAGCCCGGGCGCGCTGCATATAGTCCTTCAGAACCTCGGCCGGCTGGTAGCCTAAAAGAGTGACGTTAGATCCGGCCAAATGGCGGATTTTGACCGCGTCGGGGCCGTCGCCGATGACGATCAGGCGTTTGCCCGGCATCGCGGCGAAAGCGGCGACGATGAGGTCGAGCTTTTTGTAGGGAACCATGCGGGAAGCGGTAAGATAAAAATCCTCTTTGGCCGCGCCGGGCAGAAAACCGTCCACATCCACCGGCGGATAGACGACGGCAGCTTCCTGCCGGTAAGCCTTCCGGATGCGGCGGGCGATAAACTGCGAATTGGCCAGGAAGCGGTCCACGCCATGAGCGGTCCGGCAGTCCCACAGCCGGATGTAGTGCAGGACCGCCCTGGCCAACCACCCTTTCAGCCCATGGTCCAGGCCGCTCTCTTTCAGGTACTGATGCTGCAAATCCCAGGCATAGCGGATTGGCGTGTGCACATAGGATACATGCAACTGGTCCGGCCCGGACAACCCCCCCTTGGCCACGGCGTGGGAGGAGGAAATGATCAGATCATAGCCGGAAAGGTCGAACTGCTCCACCGCCAGCGGCATCAGCGGCAGGTAGGAACGGTATTTCGTCTTGGCAAAGGGAAGCTTCTGGATAAAGGATGTCCTGACCGGCTTGTCCTGGATAAAAGCGCGCTGGTCCGCAGGCAAAAAATCGACTAAGCTGAACAAGTCCGCCTCGGGATAAAGAAGCAGTATTTGCTCCAGCACCCGCTCGGCGCCGGCGTAGGTCACCAGCCAGTCATGGACGATGGCGATTTTCATCCTTCCATTACCTCCTTTAAAAAACGCAGTGTCTTTTGAGCGCACTGCTCCCAAGAATAGGTCCGGGCAGCCGCCAGGCCACGCTCAATTCTATCAGTACGAATTGTATTCGTAGGGGTTGTGGCTGGCGGTGATTACGATGCCGGCGGCGGCCTGGCGGTCGCGGACCTGCCAGGTGACGGCCGACGTGGGCAGAATGGCTGGATTAATATACCTATTCAGCGTAATAATTCGCCTTGTTTTTCGTATAATCCTTCCAGTTTTGTAAATTTCTGTAAAATATTATGACGAGAAAAAAGCCACCCCCCCAGGGTGACTCGTTAAGCTCTACACTCGGCCGTATATGTCTTCGAATCTGACGATGTCGTCTTCTTCCAAGTACTTGCCGTTCTGGACTTCGCTGATTTCCAGCGGCACTTTTCCCGATTTTCGAGACGGTGCTTGGTGGATGGCGGCACGAAGACGCTCGCGTTTTCGTGAACCATCTGCTCGCGGTCGCCGATGGTCACCTTGGCGGTGCCACCAGTGACCATCCAGTGCAGTTGCTTCGTCGGCCGCTATTTACTCCAGCCAAAAGTTCTTATTCAGCGAAAGCCGGCGTTTTAGAGCTGACGGATAATACTTGTGTCTTCTACCCGAATGGTAGGCCAATAATTTGGCGGCGTTTCGCATAAGTGAGCAGAGAATGAGCGCATAATGGCCGGTGTTCCACAAATACTTCAATTCAGATATAACGTACTTTCTTCCTTCGCCCCCGGCGGCGCCAAAGTTTCCTAATATCCAGCTTTCGCTAGCATGAAAAGCACCTATATCAAAATAGCGGCGAGTCTCTTGCCACAGCGTGTAGTCATGAGAATGATAAGCCGCCGCTTCCGCAGAGTAGCTGATTTTCCAGCCGGATAAAATCATTTTGGCGGCGACACAAGTGTCTTCGCCCAAAATCACCCGGTTGGGAAAACCACCAACTTCTTCAAGAGCTGTCCGGCGGTAAGCGGCAAATGAATTGGACATAAATACCGCTTTGATCCCGCGAGCGCGGGCATTATCCGCATCGCAGCAATAGGATACCTCCCGGTAGTTGAACATACGGGCGTGAGCCGCTATAGCGCCAGCATGCAGGTGGGGCAATTGCCGCCCGTAGCCGGCCCCGACCTGGGGATCGGCAAAGACGGCAAGCAGGTTGCTGAGGGAATTCCGATTAGCCAAAATAACATCCTGGGTGAGAAA
>JAEZLU010000183.1 GCA_023415075.1 Bacillota bacterium | reverse complement strand
CGGCTGGCGTCTACAGCCGCGCTGCCGCTGATCGGCAAAACGTCCCGCTTTTTAAAAAGTCGCGAGATTGACGACGGCGACCTGAGTCCGCTGCAGGCGATGCTGGCTTTCGATACGCGGGCCAGCGACCTTTACGTCCTGGCGATGCCTAACCCGGATTTTCGCCGGGGCGGCTGGGACTTTCGCCGTTCGCCTCGGTATATCGCCAGTCCCGGATACGGGCGGTGAGTTCCGGCAGGGCGGCTTCCATGGCGGCGGTGCCGAGGGCGATGCATTCGTCGATCGCATCGAAGGAGCTTGGCGATATATGGCCGACGTCGGGTTTGACGAGGATGTCGCAGTATGGTTCCCGCGGCTTGATGAGCTGGCGCAGGGCGATGTCAATCGTCTGGACGAGGATGTCGAAGATGTTGGTCGGCGTCACTTCGCCGTTGACCGGCAGCAGATCGACGGCTACGACGATGTCGGCGCCCATGCGGTGGGCAATGTCGACCGGCGTGGGGTTGACGACGGCACCGTCCACAAGCAGCATGTCGTCCAGCTTGTAGGGAACGAAGATCCCCGGTACCGATATGCTGGCCCGTACGGCGGCAGCCACTTCGCCGTCGTTGAAGACGACTTCGCGGCCGGTTTTAAGATCGGTGGCGACGACGGACAGCGGGATGGCGAGTTCGCTGAATTGCTGGCGCTTGGTCAAGAGGCGCAGGGTCGCCAGCGTGCGGTCGCCGGCTATCAGGCCCATTTTGGGAACGACGAAGTCTAGCCAGTGCCTTCTTTTTAGGGTTTTTGCCAGTTTGAATATGGTTTCGCTTTCCAGGCCGCTGGCGTAGAGGGCGCCGATAAGGCCGCCGATGCTGCAGCCGGCGATGAGGTCAACCGGGATGTTCGCCTGCTCCAGTACCCGGAGGGCGCCAATATGGGCTAGGCCGCGCAGGCCGCCCGAACCGAGAGCCAGCCCGATGGTGGGACGTGCCATTACATACCTCCTGCTGCCTGCGGATGGGTTATATTAGCTCTCTTCCTCCAATATATATAGTACCAGACGCCTGGGGCGAGGAGGAGAGCTGAATGCGGATTTGGGGCAAGGGAAGACGATATCGGTCCCGCTTGATAACTTATTTTATGGCTTTTGCCGCAGTTTTTATAACGCTGTCTATGGTCCAATATCCCAAAGAGGCGTTCGATTCGGCAATTGTCGGCCTCAATTTATGGTGGAATGTCGTCTTTCCGTCGCTGTTGCCTTTTTTTATTTTATCGGAGATTCTCATGGGGCTCGGCGTCGTCCATTTCATCGGTGTTTTGCTGGAGCCTTTGATGCGGCCGGTTTTCAACGTGCCGGGCGTAGGTGCGTTCGCTCTGAGTATGGGGCTCGCTTCCGGCTATCCGATGGACGCGGTGATCACCAGCAAGTTCCGCAAGAATCAGCTATGTACGGCGGTGGAGGCCGAACGCTTGTTGTCGTTTACGAATACGGCCGATCCGCTGTTCATGTTCGGCGCGGTGGCGGTCGGGATGTTCGCCCGCCCGGAACTTGGGGCGATAATAGCCCTAGCCCATTATATTTCGAGTTTCCTGGTGGGGGTTGTTTTCCGCTTTCACGGCCGCAGCCGCGATGTACGGGTGCCTGATGCGGCCCGGCCTGCCGGCAATATATTATTGCGGGCCTTCCGGGCACTCTATAACGCCCGCCAGGAGGATAAGCGCTCAATCGGCCAGCTGCTGGGCGATGCGGTGCGGACATCGATGAACACTATTCTCCTGATCGGCGGCTTTATTATCGTCTTCTCGGTCTTTTTGCGGATTGTTTCGATTGCCGGCCTGACCGGCGCCGTCGATGCCTTTTTCGTCTGGGGCCTCGGGCTGATCGGCTTCAGTCCGTCACTGGCGCCGTCACTGGTTAGCGGCCTGTTCGAGATCGATATCGGGGCTATGGCCGCGGCCCAGGCTGCGGCCCCTCTCGGCGAGAAGGCGGCTATCACCAGCGCGATAATCGCCTGGAGCGGTCTGTCGGTTCACGCCCAGGTGGCCAGCATTGTTATCGAGTCGGGAATCCGCATGGGGCCTTATATGGTCGGCCGGCTGTTGCACACCGTGATGGCGGCTTTGATAACACTGGCGCTCATGAGCCAGGGCGAGGTTTTGAGCCGGTTTTGGAGCCTGCCGGTAAGCCTGGCGCCTGCTGGCGGTTCGTGGCTTTTCTGGCTGACGCGGTTCGCCGAGATCGGCTATCAGACGTTGATTTTTGCCGCCGTACTCATGGCGGTGTCGCTGACTTGCCATATTGTGCGGGAGATAAGGCTTTACGGCAGAAAATAAGGCGAGGCTTGCCAAGCTGCCGGCAGCGTGTATGCCAGCGCTTATTAAGCCTCGGTGCTCTTTTTTGCGGTTTATTTAGTCGCGTTTATTCTGGCTAAGTCTGCTGTGGCTGCTGCGGACCGTTTCCAGGGCTTTGATGAGGTTTTCCTCAAGGTAACCGAATACTTCATCGGCGTAGACCAGCGAGTCGCCCTTGAGTTCGTTGGCCGCCCGCTGGGCCTGCTGGATTATTTCGGCAGCCTGTTCCTGGGCCTGGCGGGTGATGGCGTTTTCGTCGGCCATGCGGTGGACGTAGTTTTTGCCCTGATCAACAATGTTCTGAGCTTCTTTTTGGGCGTCTTCCATGATGCGCAGGCGTTCGGCAATGACCCGGTTGGCTTCCATAAGTTCGCCAGGCAGAATTTCCCGCAGTTCGTCGATCAGCCGCCCAAGGTCGTCTTCGTCGATGACCCGCTTGTTGGTAAAAGGAACACGGGCAGCCTCCAAGAGAAGGTTTTCCATTTCTTCGAGAATTTCTTCAACAGTCATGTCCTCTTCCTCCCCGTCCTACCTGCCGTTCTGCCCCAGGTCACGCAGGCGTTCCAGTACTTTTTTCTCCACCGTCAGCGGCACCAGCCCGTGGATTTTCCCGCCGAAGGCCGCCAGTTCTTTTATAGCGGAAGAGCTGACGAATGAGTAGTCGGCCGTCGTCATCATAAAAACTGTTTCGATGTCCGGGTCGATTTCTTTAATAAGCAGGGCCCGCTGAAATTCATATTCGAAATCGCTAAGTGCCCTCAGGCCCCTGACGATTATGGTGGTGTCCTGCCGGCGGACATACTCGGTGAGCAGGCCGGAGAAACCATCCACTTTGACGTTTGGTATGTGGGCGGTGGCGACCCTCAACATCTCCACCCGCTCTTCCATGGTAAAGAGGGGCTTTTTGTTGAGGTTGTGAAAAACAGCTACAATAAGTTGGTCGAAGATTTTGCTGGCCCGCTCGAAAATGTCCAGGTGACCATTGGTCACCGGGTCAAAGCTGCCAGGACATACCGCGATTCGCACGTTGGAACCCCCGTTTCATTTATTGTCGGCAAGAAATGTGATCAGTGTTTCACCATAGCGCTGCGTTCGGATGGTTGAAAGTGTAGAGAGGTCAGTCGGTACGGGTTCATGCTGGGAGTGCTCGAGGATGATCAGGCCGCCGGCGTTCAGGAACGGGGTGCGGTCGATCGCCTGGAGAACGGCGGCCACCAGGCCGCGGTTGTATGGCGGATCGCAGAATACGAGGTCGAAGCGGCGGCCGGCCAGGCTAAGGCGCCCAACGGCGATAGCGGCGTCCAGCCGGCAGAATTCTGCCCGGCCTGCCAGGCGGGTATGGGCCGCGTTTTCGCGAACAAGGTTCATGCTGGTATGGCTGCTGTCGACAAAAACGGCAGCCGCCGCTCCCCGGCTGAGAGCCTCAAGACCGAGGTTGCCGGTGCCGGCGCACAGGTCGGCGACCTGGGCGCCCTCCACCCGGCCGGCGATGATGTTGAAAAGCGATTCTTTGACGCGGTCGGCGGTGGGTCTGACGGCGCTGCTTTTTGGGGCTTTGAGTTTTTGGCCTTTGGCGCTTCCTGTTATTATGCGCATGTTGTCAATCCGTTTTTTCTTTTAATATTTTACCACATGTAGATAATATAGTACTAGCTTTTGGGAAATTAGTCAGCCTATTTTGTCCATTTTACAGGATTTTGTCTATATTGGTCGAAATTGTTTGAGGCCGATATCCATTGAGGTGGTATATGTATAAACGTTTCTTTGTCTGTCTGCTGATTATTATGATTTGTACCGGCGCTGCTGCGGCCTGCCTTTTTTCGGCCAGGTACATCCGCGTCGCCCAGCCGGTAACGGCGCCAGCAGCGGCCCCGGCCCGCAGCGAAGTCGTCCTGGTGCCGCTGGATAGCCGGCCTCCCTGCACTCAGTTCGTCGAACAGCTCGGTCTGCTGGCCGGTATCGGCTTGCGCCTGCCGCCTGCCGAGTTCCTGGATCACTATAAAGATCCAGCCAACCGCGCCGGTCTGCGGGCCTGGCTGCGGGAAGCGGTGCGCGGTGCCGACGCGGCCATTGTGTCCACCGATATGCTGGTCCACGGAGGCCTGCTGGCGTCAAGGCTGGGCAGCGGTACGCCGGCCGACGCCGATGAGGTACTCAGGCTGCTGGCCGAGATCAAAGCCGCCAATCCGCAGCTCAAGCTGTATGTTTTTAATATTATCCCCCGGCTTTTGATTGCCGACAGCAGTCCTGATTACCGATACCAAAAAAAAATGCTCCAATATTCCATTCTCAAGGACGAAGTTCTGACGTTCGAAAATTCGCTGGACAATGCCAAGTTTGCCCGCCTGGCGGCCGAAATCCCGCCGGCGGTGGCCGACCGCCGGGTGGCACTATATGAGGCCAACACCCAGTTCAATTTCCGGCTGGTGTCGATGGTCGAGAGCGGCGTGCTGACAGGCCTAGTCATTGGCCAGGACGACGGCTGGCCCTTCGGCCTGCCGAACATGGTCAAGACCCGCCTGTCCCATTATGTTGGCCAGCGTCCGGAACTTGCCGGCCGCGTATTCATCACCCGCGGTACCGATGAGGTGGCCCTAAGCGTCCTCGGCAAGCTGGTAAGCGACGACAGCGGCTATCGGCCGCGGGTGTTCGTCCGTTACTCCACTCCGGAGGCGCCGGCGGTGGTCATGCCGTTCATGCCGCATTCGGTGGCCCAGACGGTGAAGGAGAAAATCGAGCTGGCCGGCGGTCAGCAAGTGCCGACGGCGACCGATGCCGATTTTATTCTCTTTGTTCATGTCGGCACCGCCAAAACCGGTCCGGTAACGCTGACCCAGGCGGCCAGGACGGTCAAGGACCTGCTGGCGGCCGGCGAGCAAGTGGCGGTCGTCGATCTTACCGAGGATTTTTTTGCCAAGGAAACGATTTTCCCCTACCTTGTGCAGGAAGGGGCCGATTTGACAAGGCTGGCCGCCTACGCCGGCTGGAATACGACGAGCAATTCGATCGGCACTGCGGTCACCCAGGCGGCGCTCTTCACAGGCGCTCTCCGCAGCCGCCCGGCCGACCTGCTGCCGCTCTACCGCCACCAGCTGACCTTTCTCACCGCCCGCTGGCTCGATGACTGGTACTATCAGAAGGATGTCCAGCCGCTGGTGAACGCCAGACTGCGCGAACGCCGCCTGGACGCCTATAACCTCGGTGACCGGCTGTCACAGGTCGATGAGTGGATAGGCAGGTTGATGCTTGAGCGGGCCGAAGGCCTCTACCGGCGGGTGCTGTCAGGCAGCCGGCTGGCCGGTGGCGACGGCCGGTCCTATGTTATCACCGGGCTGGCAGTCGAGAGCCATCTGCCCTGGCAGCGGACATTTGAGATCAGGCTCACACCGACGCTGAATTTCGCGGTTGTGCAGGATGGTCCGGAAAACAAATAACCGGGGAAAACCCCGGTTATTTTTATCTGAGGACCCGACGGGCGCCCAGATACCGTTCAAGATAGTAGGCTTTGCTCATCGAGGTGATGACGACTCCGGAGGCCCCGGAGCTGGCGTGGATGAACTGGCCGTTGCCGATGTAGATGCCGACATGCGAGGGACCGGGTTCGTAGGTGCTGAAGAATACCAGGTCGCCGGGCAAGAGGTCGCGACGAGTTACCTGCAGGCCTACATCGAATTGGCCGTCGGCCATACGCGGCAGGCCGATGCCGAAGTTGTTGTAAATGTACCAGACAAAGCCCGAACAGTCGAAACCTGAGGGCGAACGCCCGGCCCATACGTAGGGAACGCCGACGTACTGACTGGCGAAGGCGACCAGTTGCTGGTGTTTGCGGTCGGCCGTACCGCGGCTGGCGGTAGTAGTCGGTTTGTAATCCCGCAGGGCTTTGATGGTGTCCGATCCGGCCACGCCGTCGGCCTCAAGGCCGCAGTCGAGCTGGAACTGGATGACCGCAAGCTTGGTCTGGCTGCCGAAATTGCCGTCCGGTCCTTCTTCCAGGTAACCGTATTCCGTCAGCTTGGCCTGGAGTTTGTATACTTCGTCGCCGGACATCCCCTGCTTCAAAAGGGCGGGTGCGGAAGGAGCAGCAGCGGCGGCCACGGTGGCTGTGGCGATTAGCATGGCCGCAAGGCAGAAAAGGAAAATTCGCGGTACCTGCTTCATGCTTCCCCTCCCCATATTTATTCGGTGATTTGTCTAATTCGCCGGCATTGGCAAAAATCCTGTCCAATATTTCCATATTTTATATTTTTTTCACGGCGTCTTTCAGGCTCAATGAGGTTGACTTTTACCCGCTTCTTGTGTATACTTAGAAACTGTGAACGCCGGGGCGTAGCGCAGTTTGGTAGCGCGTTCGGTTCGGGACCGAAAGGTCGCAGGTTCAAGTCCTGTCGCCCCGACCA